>JAJRPE010000246.1 GCA_024280935.1 Candidatus Hydrogenedentota bacterium | reverse complement strand
CCTCACAAAAAATACGAAACCCAATTTCACCGGGAGCAGGGGTTCTGAGGCCAGCGCACGAACCCGTCAGAACTCGTTGATACTCGTCTTTTGGGACTCGCGCGGCACGACCGCGACTCGCAGCAGTTCCAATCAGCCAAAGCGTTCCTCTTTTTTGCTGTCAACTATCCACCGTCAATTGCTACAAGTAGCCGTTGGCTTCGAGCATTTGCAGGTCGTCTTCCGACAGGTCCTGGGCGGTGGATTGGTTTCTCGGCGTGCGCTGGTGCCAATCTTCTAGCAGGACGGCAAGGGCTGCCGCTTTTTCGGGGTGCTTTGTGACGAGGTTGTGTTCTTCGGCGGGGTCTTCGGTGATATGGTAAAGCTCCCGATCTCCGCTTTCATTCTGGATAAGTTTCCATCCGTCCTGGATGATCCCTTGGCGTCGTGGCGGCCGCGTCGCGAGGGCCTCGCGCACGTCTTCGCCCTTGGGCACGGAGCCGCCGTAGGTTTCGAAGATGCGTGGCGCGTTGGCCTCGGGCAGGGTCTTTCGCAGGTCCATGCCCGTCATGCTTGCGGTGGGGACTAGGCCCGCGAGACCAAGCAGGGTAGGCCCAATGTCAATCCCACGGACGGGCCGGTCGATGCGCACGGGGTTGATGCCTGGCCCCTGGATGAACAACGGGATGTGCATGGTGGCCTGATATATGTAGCGGGTGTGCCCCCAGTAGCCGTGTTCGCCCAGGCTCTCCCCGTGATCGGCGGTGAAGAGGATATAGGTGTCTTCCTTGGGAAGGGCGTCGAGCAATCGTTGGATCTCTTGGTCAACAAAAGCGATTTCGGTCTGGTAGCGGTCTTGCGGCGACTTGGCGTTGGCCTTCTTTGTTTGGGTTTCGCCGTGAAGCTGCTTCTCGAAGCCGCGCTTATTCTTATAGGGCGCGTGGGGATCCATGTAATGAACCCAGAAGAAAAAGGGCTTCTCCCTGTCGCGTTGTTCCAGCCAGGACAGCGCCCGGTCGGTGACCACATCGGCGGTCATTTCGTGGCGTTTTCTACCCCACCAGCGTTTTCCAAAATCAGCGTCGTAGTTGGCAAAGCCGCGATCCAGGCCCGAGAGGTTCTTCTTCAGGTTCCAGTTGCTGACGATGGCCGCCGTTTCATAGCCCCCCTCCTGAAAGAGCATGGCGACGGTAGGCGTTCCAGATGGCAGGGGGACGCCATTTCGGATGGCCCCGGTGACACGGGGCACCCGGGAGCTGAGCATGGCGATGAGCGACGGGCCGGTCTGGGGCTGTTCGCAGATGGCATCTTCAAAGAGTAGCGCGTCTTCGGCCAGGCGGTCCAGATTGGGCGTGGTGTTGCGGTGGAACCCGTAGCTGCCCATATGATCAGCGCGGAGCGTGTCCACAGAGAGAAAGACGACATTGGGGGTGGCAAGGGCGGTCAGGATGATAGGGAGTAAAAGCGAGGTCATGGCGGGGTCCGAAAATGGGACCTTTAGGGTTCATGAGACATATGGGGTCATAGGTCCCATACGACCCATACGTCCCATAAATTGTGTATCGCTACCGTCTTGGGCCGCTGTCGACAACTACTCCCATTCAATGGTACCGGGTGGTTTGGAGGTAACATCATACATAACCCGGTTAATGTGCTTCACCTCGTTGCAGATGCGGTTGCTGACGCGCTGGAGCACTTCGGGGGGGAAGCGGAACCAGTCGGCGGTCATGGCGTCCTCCGAGGTGACGGCGCGGAGGCTGCAAACTTCCTCGTAGGTCCGCTCGTCGCCCTGTACCCCGACGCTTCGGACGGGAAGGAGGCAGACCAATGCCTGCCAGATGTCGTCGTAGAGGCCCGCGTTCTGGATTTCTTCGATAAAAATGGCATCGGCATCCTGCAGTGTGCTGAGCCGCTCGCGGGTGATGGCGCCAATGCAGCGCACGCCAAGGCCGGGTCCTGGGAAAGGGTGGCGACCCACAATATTTTCGGGTAGACCCAACTCACGGCCCAGATTGCGCACCTCGTCTTTGAAGAGTTCGCGCAGGGGCTCCAGGAGTTCCATGTTCATCTTTTCGGGGAGTCCGCCCACGTTGTGGTGGCTCTTGATGGTTGCCGAAGGGCCGCCCGAGGGCGAAATTGATTCGATGACATCGGGATAGAGCGTGCCCTGCGCCAGAAAATCCATGTGCCCCAAGCGTGTGGCCTCTTTTTCAAAGACTTCGACGAAAAGGTTTCCGATTATTTTTCGCTTCTGTTCGGGTTCGCTGACATCGGCGAGGGCATCCAGGAAGAGATCTTCGGCATCCACGTAGTCCAGATTAATGTGGAAGTTGTCGCGGAAGACATGTTGAACGAATTTGGCCTCTCCCTTGCGAAGGAGTCCGTTGTTCACGAAGACGCAGGTGAGGTTGTCGCCAATGGCCTTGTGGATGAGCGCGGCGGCCACGCTGGAGTCTACGCCGCCACTGAGGCCGCACAGCACTTTCCGGTCGCCGACCTGCGCGCGAATCTCTTCCAGGGCCATATCGACGAAGGAGCCCATGTCCCAACTGGCATCGCAACCGCAGACGTTGTGGACAAAATTGGAGAGCATCTGAGCGCCTTGGGGCGTGTGGACTACTTCGGGGTGGAACTGAACGCCGTAACGCCGGTTGCCTGCGTCGGCAATGGCGGCATAGGGCGAATTTTCCGTATGCCCTATGGCTTTGAAGCCTTCCGGGAGCTGCGTTATTTTGTCGCCGTGGCTCATCCAGACCTGGGTCTGCGCATCGATATCGGAAAGGAATCCAGTGGGGTCGTCGTGGGTCAGGTGGGCGATGCCGTACTCCCGCTCGTCGGCCGCCTCCACCTTGCCGCCCAACATATCGGCGAGAAGCTGTACGCCATAGCAGATGCCCAGAACGGGGACACCCAGATCGAAGATGGCCGGATCGGGTTTTGGAGCGCCCGAAGCATGGACGCTGGCCGGACCGCCGCTGAAAATAATGCCTGCCGGGTCAAGGGCCTTCAATTCCTCTATCGGGGTATTGAAGGGCAGAATCAGGCTGTAAACCTTGGCCTCGCGCACGCGCCGGGCGATGAGTTTACTGTACTGGGCACCAAAGTCGAGTACGACGATGGGATTGCCAACTCCCTGCATAGTAGAAATCCTTTTGCTGCACAATGCCAAGCGTCCATGTCGTTTCATAGACGGGATTGGGTGCCGGTCAGCCTAATGAGGCACCTGATAGTTTGGCGCGTCTTCCGTAATGGTTACATCGTGGGGATGGCTTTCGCGAAGACCCGCCGCCGTGATAGACACAAAGTGCGGCTTGGTCTGCATGGCGGCGATATTGAGGCAGCCACAATAGCCCATGGAAGCACGGATGCCACCGACAAGCTGGTGAATATAGTCCGCCAGGGAACCACGATAAGGAACCCGTGCTTCGATACCCTCCGGGACGAGCTTCTTGGGCTCGTCGTCGAACTGCATGTAGCGGGTCTTGCTGCCTTGTTGCATGGCCTTGATGGAACCCATGCCGCGAACGACCTTAAAGGTTCGGCCTTCATAAAGAACCGTGGCTCCTGGGCTTTCTTCCGTGCCTGCAAAGAGGCTGCCAATCATGGCCGTGTCCGCGCCGCCCGCGATGGCCTTGGCAATATCCCCGCTGTACTTAATGCCGCCGTCGGCGATAACGGGCACGTCCGCCTCCGCGCAGACTTCCGCAACATCCATCACCGCCGTCAATTGGGGCACGCCTACGCCCGCCACGACACGGGTGGTACAGATCGAGCCGGGTCCCACACCCACTTTTACGGCATCGGCACCCGCTTCGATGAGATCCCGCGCCGCATGGGCGGTTACGATATTGCCCGCGATAAAATCGGTGTCGGGGAAGGTGTCTTTCAAGAGCCGCACCGTATCGAGCACCATGACATTGTGGCCGTGAGCGCTATCCACGACCAGAACGTCAACCCCCGCGTCGATAAGCGCACGAGCACGGTCTATTTCACCTGGTCCCACGCCCAAGGCTGCGCCCACGCGCAAACGGCTCGTTTCGTCCGTGCAGCGATTGGGAAAGTCCCGGGCCTTTTTAATATCCTTGATAGTCAAGAGTCCCTTGAGCTTGCCTTGCCCGTCGATGATGGGAAGTTTCTCGATGCGATGCTTGTGGAGGAGTTTCTTGGCCTCTTCATGGGTTGTTCCCGGCGGCACGGTTATCAGCCGCTCCCGGGGGGTCATGGCGCTTGCGATGGGTCTGCTGTAGTCTTCCTCAAAGCGGAGGTCGCGGTTGGTCAGGATGCCAAGCAGGGTGCCTTCTGAATCCGTAATTGGCACCCCCGAAATGTGATAGCGCGCCATGAGTTCTTCGGCATCTTGGAGCTTGCCTTCGGGCGTGAGTGTAAAGGGGGCGGTAATGGTGCCGGATTGTGACCGCTTTACCTTGTCCACCTCCCTCGCCTGATCGTCGATGGTCAGGTTCTTGTGGATGATGCCAATGCCGCCCTCCTGGGCGATGCCAATGGCCAGGCGGGCCTCGGTGACCGTGTCCATTGCGGCGCTGATGAGGGGGATGTTGAGGCTGATGTTCCGGGTCAGCCGCGTTCGCAAGTCGACATCGCGGGGAAGCACGTTGGAGCGTGCCGGCCGAAGGAGTACATCGTCGAAAGAAAGGCCTTTGGATATGCGTTGGTGGCTGCTCATCGTGCGTTCCAAGAGGTTTGATCCATGAATAAAGCGCCCCTACCCCGAAGCCACCCATTGCTTCGGGTCACGTATTATAGGTTCTTGCGGATTCCTATGCAACTTTCGTCGCTTCAAATTGGCGCAATGCCTTGTGGACAAGCAGTTTAGGGCAAACTTGTGGCACCGACGTTTAACGAAACGTCGGGGTTCTGCTATAATTAGCTGGTTTTGCATGAGGCAGCTTGGACCGTGGTCGCAGGGCTGGCACGCGTGTCTGCGTCAGCCGTCGAATGAAACCGAGCAAACCCACTGGATTGTGTATTATGGAAAAATTATATATTTCCCGAGATGGCCTCGAAAAATTGAATGCCGATCTAAAGGAAATGCTCAAGCGTCGTCTCGTCGTAGCCGCAGCGATTGAGCATGCTCGTTCTCTGGGCGACCTTAAAGAAAACGCGGAGTACCATTCTGCGAAAGAAGAGCAAGGCATGCTCCACGCCAGGATAGCGGATACCGAAGACAAGATTTCACGGGCGGCCATCCTGGAGGACCAGGACATTGACACGAGCAAGGCCTATATGGGTGCCACGGTGAAGTTGCTGAATAAGAAAACCAACCGTGAAATTACCTATATACTGGTGAGCCATGTGGAAGCCGATATGGCCAATGGAAAGATCTCCACGGTTTCGCCCGTGGGAAAAGCAATCCTCGGGAAGGCAATCGGAGAAGAAGCCGTAGCCACGATACCCGCCGGCGAATTGCGCCTGAAGGTGCTCGATATTACCTACTAGTGACACCCCCGGAAAAAGTCGTTCGGCGCGCTGAATGTGGAGTGCGGCAGCTTGCTCCTTGGAGCCTGTGTTGTTAGTACATTATTTATCGCGAACAACTTTTAGAAAACGGAGCAAAAAAGGGACTGACGCAAGCGGAGCGAGATACGAGCGCAGACGGGTGTTGCCCACAGAATGCACTGAAAATAGTGCGACGAGTTTTTTGGGCCTGAAAGGCCTCAACAGAATAGCCCAGGGCAACGCCTTGGGTTAAAATGTGCAGTCAGTAGTAGCCCTGAAAGGGCGGGATAGAGGTCAGCGTAGTTATGCATAGCAGTTTATGCCAAGATTCTGTGCCACCCCCTTCGGGGGTTCAACGGGCGGGTGACCCTCTTACCCAGGGTTTCGCTCGTGCCTCCCTTCACCCTGGGCTACGATATGTCGCCCCTCCGGGGCTGTAAAAAAATCTGAAGCCCACAGCTAGAACCGAAATTAACACCAGGTGTGCCATGCCAAAAAGAACCGATATCAAGAAGATTCTGTTGATTGGGTCCGGTCCGATTGTTATCGGACAAGCCTGCGAGTTCGACTACTCGGGCACCCAGGCGTGCAAGGCCCTCCGCGAGGAAGGCTACGAAGTCGTGCTGGCCAACAGCAACCCTGCGACGATCATGACCGATCCCGAAACGGCGGGCCGTGTCTACATAGAGCCGCTGAATGTGGAGTTCCTGGAGCGGATCATTGAAAAAGAACGCCCTGATGCCGTGTTGCCGACGGTGGGCGGACAAACCGGTCTCAATCTCGCCGTAAGTCTCGCAGAAGCCGGGGTGTTGGAGAAGTACAACTGTGAGCTCATCGGGGCGAAGTTGCCCGCCATTCGGAAGGCCGAAGATCGTGGCGAGTTTAAGGAGGCCATGCTGAAGATTGGTCTTGATGTGCCCCGAAGCGAGGTCGTACGCACCTTGGATGAAGCGCGGGCCTTTGGCAAAGAAGTTAATTACGCCGCCATTATTCGACCGGCCTTTACGATGGGTGGATCGGGTGCGGGACTGGCCTTTAACAAAGATGAGTATGAAGCGGCCGTAGAGTATGGCCTGGAGGCCAGCCCGGTTACGGAGGTTCTCATAGAGGAATCCATTATCGGCTGGAAAGAATACGAACTCGAAGTTATGCGGGACATGAAGGATAACGTCGTTATCATATGTTCCATTGAGAACGTGGATGCCATGGGCGTCCATACCGGCGACAGCATTACCGTGGCGCCCGCCCAGACCCTGACGGACAAACAATATCAGGTCATGCGGGATGCAGCCATCGCGATTATCCGCGAGATTGGCGTAGACACGGGTGGCTCGAACGTGCAGTTTGCCGTGGACCCCGCATCGGGCCGCATGATTATCATCGAAATGAATCCCCGTGTGTCGCGCAGTTCGGCGCTGGCATCCAAGGCGACGGGCTTCCCGATTGCCAAGATCGCGGCCAAGTTGGCCGTCGGGTATTCTCTCGATGAACTACCCAACGACATAACCCAGAAGACCCCGGCTTCGTTTGAACCCACGATTGATTACGTGGTCACGAAGATTCCCCGGTGGGCCTTTGAAAAATTTCCCGGTTCCGAACCCATCCTTGGTGTTCAGATGAAGAGCGTCGGGGAGGTCATGGCTATCGGTCGCACCTTCAAGGAGTCCTTGCAGAAAGCGATGCGCGGACTTGAAACCGGACGGAGTGGTTTTGTGGGTGATGGTGCCGTTAAGCCGCTCACGGCAGAGCCAAACAGTGATGTGGAGAAGAAGGCGTTGCTGAAGGAAATCCGCAAGCCCACGCCCGAGCGCATGGGGTATATTGCGGAGGCCCTTCGCCTGGGCGCGACGGTCGAAGAGATTCACAAGGCTACGTGGATTGATCCTTGGTTTGTGCGCCAGATGAAAGAAATTGTCGATGCGTGCAAAGCCCTTGAGGTGGAGAGTCCTGATGACCCCGCCGTGCTCAAGCGGGCCAAGCAACTTGGTTTCTCCGATCATCAATTGGCCCGAATCTGGAACAAGAGCGATGACGCGATTCGTGCGAAGCGGAAGAAACACGGTGTTTTGCCCTGCTTTCGTCTTGTGGATACGTGCGCGGCGGAGTTTGAGGCCTACACGCCTTATTATTACTCCTCCTATGGCGACGAAGACGAATTCGTGGGCAGCGACAAGGAACGCATCATTATTCTGGGTGGCGGGCCCAACCGAATCGGCCAGGGCATTGAGTTTGACTATTGTTGCGTCCATGCGGCCTTTGCCCTGAAGGAAGACGGCTACGAGGCCATCATGGTCAACTGCAACCCCGAGACCGTCTCGACCGACTACGATACGTCGGACAGCCTCTTTTTTGAGCCGGTAACCTTCGAGGATGTGATGAACATCATCGACCGCGTGAAGCCCAAGGGCGTTATCGTCCAGTACGGCGGCCAGACCCCCCTCAACCTGGCCGAACGTCTGGAAGCGGCGGGAGCGCCCATCATTGGCACCTCCCCCGACAGTATTGCCCGCGCCGAGGACCGGAAACGCTTTCGTGACGTGGTAGAAAAGCTGGACCTGCTCCAACCGGCCAACGACACTGCCGTTACGACGGAGGAAGCCGCGAAGAT
>JAJRPE010000245.1 GCA_024280935.1 Candidatus Hydrogenedentota bacterium | reverse complement strand
GCATTTGCGCCCGTGACGGATCTGATGGCGCTCCGTGAGTTTAACGGTGCGACCAATACCGATCATGTGACCGCGCTATCCCTTTATGCTCGGGCGGAGCGATTGGTGGGCCGCTCCCTGTGGATGGTTATTGGTGACCGGGATACACGGGTCGGCACGGACGCATGCATCGCCTTCGCGCGACGCGTTACGACGTTGTCCCTCGAACAGTCCGAGTTCGCCGACGTGACCCTCATCGTGCAGCCCGAGCCGAAGGGACACACCACGCCCAAAGGGTCGCCGGAAAAGGCGGCGATGTGGCTGCTGAAGAATATCGAGTAGTCTTTCTTTTTTGCGCTCGCTGCGCCACAACCCGTCATTTCCTCGCTTTTTTTTTGAACATGAAAATTTAGCAGTCGCATGCGTAAGTTGTTATAAAAAAGGACCAAACTATGTAGGACGACCGTCTCGGCTGTCACCACAGACGGTACGTCTGTCACACGGAAGTCTTCAGTATAGGCCGTGAACGGCCTGTGACAACCGGGACGGATGTCCTACATTCTGCGCGCCCTGTGGTCAAAGAAACGGAGCAAGATTGGCCGCAGAGAGCGCAAATAAAAGGAAACCAAAGAGCGTGGATTACGGAAAGTAGCACGCATTGCTCACAGCAGACACTACAGGAGACCGAAGCATGTTAAAACTAATCTATAGGTCATTGGCGTTACTGCTCATTGGCGCAGCACTGCCAACACCGGCGCACGCGGCGGAGTCGTCCTTCACCCTGCCCGAGTCGAATCTGACCGTCAAGGGACGCGTTACCTTGCTCGCTATCGATGACCGATCCCTCAGGAATCGGGAAAACCTAACGCTTACGCTTAACAAACCGAACGTCCGGAAAGAACCTGTGTTAACGCCGGAGCGGGGGGACCTAAGCAAACCCGATTCGATGGCCTCCCATTTCTACGGTACGGTGCTCCATGACGCGGGGAAGTATCGCATGTGGTACTACGCAGTAAGTCTCGTGCCCAACACCGAGAAGACCAAATTCTATCAGGGGCCCGTGTGTTACGCCGAGAGTGATGATGGAATCAACTGGGTCAAGCCCAATCTGGGTCAGGTCGAAATCAAGGGCAGCACAGACAACAACGTGATCAAGTTGTCCGATGAAATGACCCAGTGCGCAGCGGTCATCATCGACGAAGACGACCCCGATCCGAAGCGTCGTTACAAAATGATGTATATGGTGCTAGCCAATACGTGGGTTTTTCGTTCGGCCACCAGCGCCGATGGCATCCACTGGGATGTGCCCGACAACCATCCCACGGAGAAGTTCCTGGAGATGGGCAGTTTCTATCGCTTTGGCGAACGCTGGGTTGTCCATGGCCAAGGAATTGGCAAGGACGCGAAGGGAATCCCGGAGGGCCGTCAGGGCTACGCAAGTGTCTCCACCGACTTTGTGAATTGGGAGAACAAGACCTATCTTGAATCATTCCGTCTCCCTGAGCCGGAGGACGTGAACAAGCGTGGACTTATCGGCGACTATCCGCAGGTCCACCTGGGCGTTGGTGCGTCGAGCTTTGGTAATGTCGCCGTGGGTCTTTATGGTATCTGGCATAACCCCGCCGAGGGGAAAAAGCGTACGGACGGCTGGTATGGCGCGGGCATCATCACCTGTGACCTCGGACTTCTCGTCAGTAACGATGGCGTGAAGTTTCGCGAACCGGTGAAAGACTACGTGTATATCTCTGGCGACGAGTCACCCGTGACCCCGGTGCCGGGTATCGACGACCCCACGATTCTTTGTCAGGCCAACGGCATCCTGAATGTAGGCGACGAAACGCTCATTTATCACGGGCGTTGGCGCAATGCGACCATCAGTGGCGTAGACTATTATGCCGAAGTGGCCCTCGCAACCCTCCCCCGTGACCGTTGGGGTGCGCTGCAACTCGCCGATGCCGCGAAGCCAGGCAGTGTTATGTCGTGCCCGATTACCCTGCCAGAAAATGGCTGTAACATCATCCTGAACGCGGACAGCGCCGAAAGCATCACGGTTGAACTCACCAACGAGAATGGCGTGCTGCTCCCCGCCTACAGTGGCGAAAACAAGGGTTCGGTTCTGGCGAGACAGGGCCTCGACAGTGTCGTGCAGTGGGCGGATACTGGCCTCACGAAACTGGCGGGGAAAACCATTCGGGTTAAGCTCGGCCTGAATAGCGACGCAGCCAAACTCTACGCCATTTATTTGGACGCTGAGTAAAGTGCAGGGTAGCGAATAACCGTGCGAAAATTTTCAGCCGCAAGAGAACGCAAGGAGCGCAAAGAAAAAATGATCTTTGAGTTCTCTACGTTCTTTTGCGGCCAATTTTAGGTTCGTCCGGCTTGCCGCCTGCCCATTGCGCTCAAGGTCTTAATGTTTGAGGTGTATTGTTGTTTGGCCTGAAAGGCCCCAACAGGATAGCCCAGGGCAACGCCCTGGGAAAACAAGTGCCACAGGCCAAAGCCCTGAAGGGGCGGCATACACGACATGGAAATGACACATGATGAACCCCAAAGTTGCTATCGTAACGGTGTTGCTACTTCTTTTCACAGGGATGGTACGCGCCGAGGACCTGTCCCATGTCGCCCCTTCGGCCCTCGTTCATACAGAGAGTTGGAAGGAGATATGGCCGACACCCAATAGCGGATTTAGCTCTCGTGAAGTCACCACAGAAATTTGGACGGAGTCCTTTCAGGCGGCCCTGGATAAGCATCACCAACTCCACATACCTGCCCGTGAGAAGCCCTACTATATCGATGCCCCCTTGATTCTTCGTTCCGGCGATACCCTCATCGCCGACTCCACGGCGGTGATCCGTTTGAAGCCAGGAACCAACACCTGCATGGTGCGCAATGAAAACATTGTCGGCTTTGAGGAAGAGGTGCTGCCGGAAGGCCTCGCGCCCGACACAAACATCACGATTGAAGGGGGGATCTGGACGACCCTCGCGACGGGCGACAAGGCCGCCAACGGCAACATGCGGGGGCATTCGTCGAAGCAAAACTACATTCCTGGCACCCATGGGGTAATCTTGCTGCACAACGTGCGAAATGTCACCGTGCGCAACATCACGGTGCGACAGAGCAAGGCCTTCGCGGTCCATCTGGGCAACGCACGGAACTTTCTCATCGATGGCGTGACCCTCGACCACCACCGCCGAGATGGCGTCCATGTGAATGGCCCGTCGAGCAATGGGGTTATTCGCAACGTGGGCGGGACATCCCACGACGATACCGTGGCGCTGAATGCCTGGGAGTGGAAGGGCTACGCCCCCACCTTTGGTCCCATTCATCATGTCACCATCGAGCGGGTGAGCGGTGCGCCGACGGGTGTTCCGAGTGCCAGTTCGATTCGGCTTCTGCCGGGTGTCAAGGCTTTTGAGGATGGCAAAACGGTCGATTGCACTATCAGCGACATTACGATTCGCGATATTACAGATATCCGCGAATTTAAGTTTTACGATCAGCCCAACCTCGAAAGAGGGCGTGACAATGACTTCAGTCTCCGCTTGGGCACGCTGCACAATATCAGATTACAGCGCCTGACCTTTACCCGGCCCGGTGTGATCCAGATCGCCGCCAACGTGGACGGAATGGGCGTAGAGGATGTGGAGTTTACGTTCGAACCGGATGCCGACTTCAGACTCGTCGAAATTGGTCCCATGTCCATGACCTGGCGCCATGGCGACGACCCAAGTCGCTGGGTGGAAGTGTTCTCGCCCGATAGGGACGTGACCGTGCGGAATTTTCACTTGGGGAAAGTCCGCGTAAACGGACAGGGAGTTCCTGATGGGGAGGCGCGGTTCCTTCAGGTGAAGGACCAGCAAATCAACCCCGACTATCCCAAGACCACGCCTCGTGGCGGGACCGGCAAGGCCATATTGGTTCCGTGAGGAGGAGTGCGGGCTTTCCAGTCCGCAGCAAAGGGTTGGCTGTATTCTTTGTGCGCCCTATTCCCCAGAAGTGTCCACGGTCCCTTCAAGAACAACCGCCGGGTGCCACGGGTAGGCCTCTCAGGGCTTACCCGTGTAGTCCCTACCGGTAAGGGAGACGAGCCAAAAACAAAGACAGCGCATCTGCACGGGTAAACCCTGCCGGGCCTACCCGTGGCACCCGCAGGTCCTATTTTGTCGATGAACGCTTACCCCTTTTGGCGGGTCGTAGACGCGCTGTGACGGGTAGGAAAATTCGACGGGATATTGAGGAGGGGGAACTATTGAAGTATTTCCAACACCGCTTCCACCAGCGTGGGCAGGGTGGTTCCAGCCGGACCCTCCAGAAAGGCATCGGTAATTCGCGCCGTAAAATCCGTCGCCTCCAAGTTGCACTCGATGATGAAGGCCCCGTTGTGCTTGGCGGTGATGGGTAGCTGGGCGGCGGGGTAGACCGTGGCGGAGGTGCCGACGATGATAACCACATCCGCGTTTTCGGCAGCATGGTCGGCGGCCCTTACGGCTTCCTCCGGTATCAGGTCGCCGAAAAGCACCACGTCGGGTTTCATGATGCCGCCGCAGGTGCAGCGCGGCGCTTTGGAAGTGCGCTTATCCATGTCGAGAGGGACGACCCGTTGGCAGTCGAGGCAGCGCATGTGCTTGGCGTTGCCGTGGTATTCGATGACCGTCGTGCAGCCTGCTTCTTCGTGAAGGTTGTCGATGTTCTGGGTGATGACGGCATCGAGGCGCCCCATATCCTGCAGGGCGGTCAGGGCGTGGTGTCCGGGGTTGGGGGCAGCATCGCTGAGCATAGCCCCGAGGTCATACCACATGTTCCACACCCGGTCGGGGTCCGCCATGAAGGCATCGATGGTGGCGTATTGCTCTGGGGGGTAGGTGTTCCAGATGCCGCTGGGACTGCGGAAGTCGGGGATACCGCTTTCCACGGAGATGCCCGCGCCGGTGACGGCGATGACGTGTTTTCCCGCCACGATGGCTTGTGCGGCTTGTTGGAGTGGATTTGTCATTGCAGGGGTCTCCTTGGTTTAGGAGCGCAGGCGGCCCGCCTGCATAGCGTGCCGAAGGCACGTGAATTCTTCGTGTAACTTCGTTGCACGATGCAGGCGGGCCGCCTGCGCTCCCAGTGGCGTGCAATGTCGGCGGGACGCCAGCGCTCCCAGCCTACTTCGCCTCGATTTTTTCCAAGCCGCCCATGTACCCGCGCAGCACTTCGGGAATGACCACGGAGCCATCGGCTTGCTGGTAGTTTTCCAGGACCGCCACCAGAGTCCGTCCCGCAGCGAGTCCTGAACCGTTGATGGTGTGGACGAATTCGGGCTTCTTGCCGCGCTTAAAACGGATATTGGCCCGGCGCGCCTGGTAGTCGCCAAAGCTAGAGCAAGAGCTTATTTCGCGGTAGGTGTTTTGGCCCGGCAACCAGACTTCGAGGTCGTAGGTCTTGGTGGCGCTGAAACCGAGGTCGCCCGTACACAGGGTCACCACGCGATAGGGGAGGCCCAAAGCCTGGAGGATGGCTTCGGCGTTCTGCGTCAGTTTTTCCAATTCTTCCATGCTGTCTTCGGGGCGGACAAATTTCACCATCTCCACCTTGTTGAACTGGTGCTGGCGAATCATGCCCCGGGTATCTTTGCCGTGGGAACCCGCTTCGCTGCGGAAACAGGGCGTGTAGGCCGTGTAGTAGCGGGGCAGGTCGCTGTCCTTCAGGATCTCATCCCGGTGAATATTGGTCACAGGCACCTCGGCGGTGGGGATGAGCCAGTAGTCGGTATCGGTGATCTTGAAGCTGTCCTCGGCAAACTTGGGAAGCTGTCCGGTTCCCTTCATGCTTTCCGAATTCACCATGAAGGGCGGCAGCATTTCGGTGTAGCCGTGCTTTTCGGTGTGGGTATCGAGCATGAAGTTGATGAGGGCACGCTCCAATCGTGCCCCCGCGCCGATACCCAGGCAGAAACGTGCGCCCGTAAGTTTGGCGGCACACTCGAAATCGAGAATCCCCAGATCCTCGCCCAGCGCCACGTGGTCCTTCGGCTCAAAATCGAAGTGGGGGATGTCGCCCCAGACACGCTCTTCCCGATTGTCGGCTTCGTCTTTGCCGACGGGAAGGTCCTCGTGGGGGAGGTTGGGGAGGCCCATGAGGAGGTCATTCAGGGCTGCATCTACGACACGCACCTGCTCCTCCAGAGCGGCGATCTTTTCCTTGATGCGCTTCATGGCCGCAATGGCTTCACTCGCATCTTCCTTCGCTTTTTTGGCCATGCCGATGGCTTGGCTGGCCTTGTTTTGCTCGGCACGAAGCTGCTCCATCTCGTGGACCAGGCTGCGGCGTTTTCCGTCTTCCTCCAGGATGGCGTCGACGGAGAAGGAGCCGCCCCGTTTTGCGAGGGCTGCGGCAACGGTGCCGGGGTCTTGGCGGAGGAGCTTGATGTCCAGCATGAAATTAATATCCTTGTTCTTGGCGTAAGCACGTATAGATTCACCACAACGATACAGGGAAAGCTAAGCGCTGTGCCTCTGTGGTGAATAAAAAGGGTAAGCGCTCACGGGCCACTTGGGGTGCCACGGACAAGGGGCGATAGCCCTTGCCCGTGCCGGGAAAACATGCCCAACAGGCAATAGCCAAATGTCTATCCATTCCCTGTTTTGCACGAGCAACTATAATTGACAGAAAGACCGTCGGGTGCCACGGGTAGGCCCGGTAGGGTTTACCCGTGTAAGAACCGTTGTTTCTGAATTTGGACCGTTTCCCTTGCCGGTAGAAACTACACGGGTAAGCCCTGAGAGGCCTACCCGTGGCACCCGCAGAGCAAATGCCAGAGGCGGCACATACTGTCGGTACAGCCCCTCCTCCGCCTCAGGCGTAGTAGATGGCAGTCCCTAGGCGCGCAAAATATCCAGGAGCCGTTCCAAATCGTCTAGATTGTAATACTCGATCTCGATTTTTCCCTTGCCGTCTTTCTGATTTTTTAGATGCACCCTGGTACCCAGACTGCGGCGTAGTTCGTCTTCCAGTTGGGTGATGTTGGGATCGCGTGGGGCTTTGGAATCGGCTGCTTTTTTTGCCTTGCTTTCGTTGGCCAGCTTTTCGACCTGACGTACCGAAAGGCCCTGTGCGATGATTTTGCGGGCGATGGATAACTGCGCGGATACGGTCGGGAAGGCCAGGATCGCACGGGCGTGCCCCATGGACAGGGAGCCATCGGCCACTTGTTCCTGCACCACCTCGGGCAGGTTGAGCAGCCGCAGCATGTTGGTTACGGTCGCACGCTTCTTACCGACCTCCCGGGATACTTCCTCCTGGGTCCAGCCGAATTCGTCCATCAGATCCTGGTAGCCTTGGGCCATTTCAATGGCATTCAGGTCTTCCCGCTGAATATTCTCGATGAGACCGAGCTTGAGCATGTCACGGTCAGATACCTCACGACATACGGCAGGAATAAGCGCCAGATTGGCCATGATACTGGCGCGGACGCGGCGCTCGCCGCTGATCAATTCGTAGTGGTCGCCCACCTTCCTAACCAGCACCGGTTCTTGGACCCCATCCTTGCGGATGGATTCCGCCAGTTCCTCCAGGGCTTCTTCATTGAAAAGACGGCGCGGCTGTTTGGGGTTGGGTTTGATATCGGACGGGTCGATCTCGACGAGATAGGCACCGTCCGTCAGGGCCGCCATGGTGGGAGAAGTGGGCGCTTTGGCGCTTGCTGCGACGTTACTGAGGGCGCCACCACCGATGAGGGCCCCCAG
Source organism: Candidatus Hydrogenedentota bacterium (assembly GCA_024280935.1). Lineage (GTDB taxonomy): Bacteria > Hydrogenedentota > Hydrogenedentia > Hydrogenedentales > JAEUWI01 > JAEUWI01. The sequence goes on along the minus strand of JAJRPE010000245.1, from coordinate 27,655 downwards.
CCCCTTGCCCAGTCCCTTTCGTTTTGTACTAGCCACGGGCGATGACCTCCCGCGCCAGGGACAGATAACTCTGTGCCCCCGCACTTTTTAGATCGTAGTAGATGACGGGTTTTCCGAAACTGGGTGCTTCGCTCAGGGTGACATTTCGGGGGATAATCGTTTGAAACACGGATTCGCCAAGGTGTCCGCGTACATCGTCGATGACCTGTTTACACAAGTTGGTGTGTTGATACATCGTCAATAGAACGCCAAACACCGAGAGGTTGGGATTCAGGTTGTCACGAACCAGGATCACGGTTTGCAACAACTCACTCAGACCCTCCAGGGCGTAATACTCGCATTGGAGGGTTACGAGGATGCCATCGGCCGCGACCAGGCCATTGAGCGTGAGAATGCTCAGCGAGGGCGGGCAGTCGATAAATATATAGTCAAACTCATCCAGCAGCGCCTCCAGTTGATTCTTCAGGCGGTACTCGCGGCCCTCGACATCCACCAACTCAACTTCAGCGCCAACCAAGTCACGATTCGCGGGCATGATGTAAAGATTATCCCACTCCGTTTCGCACATGATTTCCGATGCGGGGGTGTCGTTGATCAGAAAGTCGTAGACACTGGCTTCGAGGCTATTCTTGTCGATTCCGAGGCCCTGTGTGGCATTTCCCTGGGGATCCAAGTCGATAAGGAGGGTCATTTTTTCTGCGGCGGCCATGCAGGCGGCCAAGTTGACCGCCGTGGTTGTCTTGCCCACGCCTCCCTTTTGGTTGGCTATAGCGATGACACGTCCCACGTTTTGGCCCTAACGTTTTTTACTTCAGAAATGAAGATTGCACAAGGCGCGTATCATACGAAGCAGGTGCCGGGGAAGTCAATGTTTCAAGTCGAATTTACATTCCAAACTGCTTCAGGTGGTGTTCGAAATGAAGGACGTGAAAGCGGTCCCAGCCATCGATATTTAATCGGCCCAAGGTCGGGTGGGGCGCGGGTTGCAGTTCATCGGCCTGCACCAGGCCCAGATATTCCTCCAGAATCGCCTGGAGGGTCTCCAGATCCCCAGGTTCTTGTGTCCGCAAACCCTGACGTTGCAAGGCACGAGCAGCACGACTGTTCCGCGACAGCGGTAACAGCCCAGCGAGAATTAACGGTCGGGCCAGGTATCGGGTGAAGCCATTTCCGACAAAGGGGATGCTTCGCGAGCGGCCCATGGAGTGGCGCAGGGTCCAGATGAGGTGTTCAATCATGCCATCCCGGCTCAAATCCCCCCAGCGCGGTCGGGCATCCTGTCGAATGTTGCCAAGCCGTTGGATGATAGCCTCAGCATAATCCCCATCGAAGTGCTGCATATTCGGTAATTTCCCTGCGTTCTCTCCAGTACGTCAATGGTACCATGAAGGGGGCAGATTCGTACAACCGTGCGCCCCTTGGAGATCTCGCACTTGAGTCATGATTTATGGCAAGATCGAAATGTTCTTGGAGCCTATCGCGGCATAGCCGAAACCAGCGTTATTAAGCACGAAGAACGCAATGAGCGCAGAGGACAAAAGGAGTGAGGAATGAAGAGTAGAAAATCTTTGTGGGCAGCAGGTGTAGTTCTTGCACTCGGTGTGTGTGCTGTCGGGTGCGGGTCGGATGAAGTGGGTCAAACCGCAGCACCTGTCGAATGGGAAGCGAATCAAAGCACAATGCTCACCGAAGCGAAAATTGCTCGGTTTTCTCAAACCATGAAAATCGCAGAGCAGGGTGATGCGAGTGCGCAGTTCAGCCTTGCCGAAATGTACTTCGCCGGGTCGGGTGTCAAGAGGAATGTCGGAGAAGCCGCAGGGTGGTGTAGAAAATCGGCGGAGCAGGGCTTCGCAGAGGCCCAGCTCCTCCTTGGTTTCCTCTATTTTTCCGGTGATGGTGTCCCGAAGGATGCCCCCGAAGCTCTACGGTGGTTGAGGAAATCCGCTGAACAGGGTTACGGGGCGGCGCAGGTCCAGCTTGGCCAACTGTATGCACGCGGGTGGGGCGGTGTCGAGAAGGACGCCGTTGAGGCGGTCAAGTGGTACAGGAAATCCGCTGAGCAGGGTAATGTGGCTGGGCAGGTGATGCTTGGGCAGATGTACCAGAATGGTCAGGATGTTGAGGAGGATGCCGCCGAGGCTTTTAAGTGGTACATGAAAGCCGCTGAACAGGGTTGGGAGGAGGCGAAGTATTACATTGGCACGATGTACGCGAATGGGGAAGGTGTCCCGAAAGACACGATCGAGGCTCTCATGTGGTACGACTTGGCCAATGCATGGGGGCTTCAGGGCCAAAAAACCACGCGCTACCTTCTCGTAAAGACCATGAGCAAAGATGAGATCGCGGAAGCCAAGCGTCGGCTGGAAGCTAAGCGTAGGGCGGAGAGAAAGAAGAAGATGGAGGCCGCAGTAGAAGACGGTCTCGTAAGCGCAGCGCCCACATCATCATCCCTCAGCTCATTGTTTTCCAGCCCTTCGGAGTGACATTCGGGCCGGACGTAGCCCAGCAGAAGACGCCACGTCTTGAACAATCTTAAAACAACTGAATTCCTCAGCGGATTGAAAAAATGCCTAGTACTTGGGCGGGAAGATTTGGGGGCTTTTTTTCTCGTAGGAATGAGTTGATATGAACATTGAACAAGATAGGCCGACCCAAAAACTATCTGGGAAGAAGAGGCCCTTCTTTCAGGGGCGGCTGCGCTTCTCGGTATCGCGATTGAGGACCAGAATCGTACAACTATGGAGTTGGTATTCCGGGGACTCTTGGTGCCGACATTACAGAGCGCGGCAAGGGTGCCACCCTCACGGGTCGGTGCGAAGCGGGGGAGCTTACTGGTGCAAGATCAGACCCCTGATCCCGTCATGTTTTTGGGGATATTTTCAGGAAATTGGCTTGGCACTTTTTTGATTGGGAAAGGTTTTTCTCCTCACGGCGTGTCCATCACAAACGAGATGCTGTGCAGAACGAACAAATTACCTCCATCACACCCAATCCTCTCTCCTCCATAAAACACCACTGCGGGTGCCACGGGTAGGCCCGCAGGGTTTACCCGTGTAAACCCAGGGTCTCCAGGAACAGATAGTCCCCTCTTTGTCGGCAGGTACTTCACGGGTAAAGCCCTGAGAGGCCTACCCGTGGCACCCGACGTGGCACTTTCGGCACTTGAAAAGACACGACCCCTTATAAGGAAAAGGGGCGGGTGCCACCTACACAGACACTAGGTACGGGTGGCTTTGTGGGTGTGGGCCACCAAGATATGCCGGGGGGCAGAGGCGCACAGGGGTACAAGGCGGGCTTTTGGGTGTCAAACCAGACACGAGCCTCCCTGCGCGAACTCGCACCCACAAGCTTAGCCGCGAAGCGGCTGCGCGTGTAGGTGGCACCCCAAATCTTTTTCTCAGCCTGAAGATTGCCGCGCTGGAGTCAAAAAAGTGCCAAACCCAATTCCGCCGGGTTCAGGAAGTATGAACTTAGCCGGGAACCGGCTGCGTGTGAGGGTGGCACCCTTGGCGCTTTCGTAATGAATTCTGCCGAGTGCATTCAAAAAGCCAAGAGTTGATCACGACAGGCGTGTACTCGGGTTGTGGGCGAAGTTCGCGCCTAATCCATCGGAACCAACACCAGATCCTTCCAGTCGATGGTGGCACCATCCCGGTGCATTTGCAGCGTAATATGGCCCGGCCTGATTTTGTCCAGCCCATTTGATTCGGCGGACTTCTGACCATTGATGTAGGTGGTAACATGATTACCCGCGACGAAGACCTGGAGCAGGTTCCACGTGCCAGGGTTAAAGATGTCGTCTCGACCACGTACCAGCCCGTAGATACTGCCCGAGGGCATGCCCGCGCCGGGAACATCAAGTATCTGGATTTCGTTGCCCCGGTCCGAGTCGTCGGTCATCCAGCGGAAGAAAACGCCGCCATTGGCGGATGAGCCACAGCGGTAATAAAGCCGCAGCGAAAAATCCTGACAGGGCTGAAAAAACTGAAGATAGCCATTGCCACCCGTGCTGCGCAGTATGCCGTCCTCCACCGTCCACCAAGCGCGTTTGTTTCGCACCGGTTGCCAACCCTGGAGGTCGCGCCCATTAAACATGGTGATGGCGGCTTCGCTGTCGGGCAGGGGAGTCAACTCAAAATTGCGGATGTTCATGCCCCAGCCCAGATTGTTCTGGAAGCCAATGCGGCCCCGTCGCAGGGTGTGACGCAAACGCGGGTGTTCTTCCAGATTGATATCCTGGACGACTTTCCCGTTGATGGTCACATGGAGCTGGGGCCAGTCCATTCGGACCGCGCAGGTGTTCCATTCTTCGGGTTCGTTGACGGCAACTTCCCGGGGAGCAACATGGCGGAAGATAGCCCCGGCGCGGTAGGGATCGGGCGCGTCTCCCGCGTGATCCGACAACTCGATTTCGATGCCAGCACGATAGGCCCCGTTCCACGGCACGTGGAGATAAAGGCCAGACTCTTCCCACACGTGATACTTGAATTCGAAGTTCAGGGTGAAATTCTCATAGGTCTCCCGCGTCAATAGGGCCGATGGCTCCCCTTGGCCTTGCTGCATTCGCAGTTCGCCCTTCCGGATGACGAAGGAAGTTGCCGAGCCGCCGTGAGGTTCCCAAGCCTTGGGATCGTCCAAGAGACGGAGTGGGGCGGCATTTGAAAGCCCGGCGAGAAGGACGGAAAGCAAAAGGAGGGTGCGGATTCCCATAGGACTGAAACTCCGGGGGGGGCTGGTGGTGGGTTAGCGCAAGGGGGCACTATAGCATGGGAGGTCTCTTTGAGTTAAATCTGGACCAATTGGCCCAGAAACATACCAAATGGTATGGTTGTTTGCAGGGCTGTCTGTGGTGAACGGTTCGAGGGAGCCGTGGCTTTGGCGGCTTGTGTCTTGTAAGTTATTTGCTTTTAGTATGTTAGGGCGATGGTTGACATTTGGCCTGCCTGTTGAGTATCATACGCTATGGAATGAACTTGGGTCGATGCTCCCGATACTTGGGCGCTGGGCGTCGATAACCTTCCTTGCCTGCACAGATTTCCTTTCCAGGCACAACTTTTACAACGAGGGTGGATTCATTTTGTCTAAGAGAGAAATATCCCGGAGCGGTTTGTATGAGCCGTACTATGAACACGATGCCTGTGGTATTGGGTTCATATGCAATATTGACGGAAACCGCTCCCATGAAGTAATCAAGAATGGCCTCCAGATTCTGGTGAACCTGACGCACCGGGGGGCCTGTGGTTGTGACCCGGAGACGGGCGACGGCTGTGGCATCATGCTGCACATTCCCCACGAACTTCTCAAAGAAGACGTGGAGCAGCACGGTTTTGAGCTGCCCGAACCCGGTGAATATGGTGTCGGAATGATTTTCCTGCCCCAGGATCGGGAATCCCGCGAATCCTGCATGCAGATCCTGAACAAGGCCATTCTGGAGGAAGAGCAGGAACTTCTGGGCTGGCGTGATGTTCCCCGTAACGCCGATGCCATCGGGTGGTTGGCCCGTGAGAACGAGCCGGTCATTCGGCAGGTCTTCATTCAGCGCTCCGAGGGCCTTGACACGGACGAGTTTGAACGCAAGCTCTACGTCATTCGGAAATCGGCCACCCACATGATCGGGAATACCGTCATCGCGGGAAGGTCGGAATATTACGTGGCCAGCATGTCGGCCCGGACTATTGTCTACAAGGGACTCATGCTTCCCGAGGCCATGGACAAGTACTATCATGATCTGGCAGATGAGCGCGCCGGGAGTGGCATGGCACTGGTCCACCAGCGTTACAGCACAAACACCCTGCCGTCCTGGCCCTTGGCCCAGCCCTTCCGTTTCTTGGCGCACAATGGTGAGATCAATACCCTTCGCGGCAACTTGAACATGATGGACTCACGGGAGCATCACTTTGAAAGTGAACTCTTCGGCGAGGATATGAGCAAGATTTTGCCCATCCTGAGTCCTGGGGCCAGTGATTCGTCCAACTTCGATAATGCCTTTGAACTGTTGGTGCGTGGCGGTCGCGACGTGGATCATGCCATGGCCATGATGATTCCAGAACCCTGGAGCGGGCATGAGACCATGTCCGACGAAAAAAAGGCATTCTACGAATTTCACGCCTGCAAGATGGAGCCTTGGGATGGTCCCGCCTCCATGACATTCTCCGATGGTGTCCGTATTGGTGCGGTGCTGGACCGCAACGGGTTGCGTCCTTCGCGGTATTGGGTGACCAGTGACAATCAGGTCATCATGTCGTCGGAAGCGGGGGTCTTGCATCACATAACGCACGACAAGGTGGTGAAGAAAGGGCGCTTGGAGCCGGGCCGCATGTTCCTCGTGGATATGGACGAGGGCCGTATCGTTGACGATAACGAGCTCAAGTCGACCTTTGCTGCCCGCAATCCCTACCGGGAGTGGCTGGAGAAGCATCGTGTCGAGCTGCCCACTGACCTGAAGGACATCAGTCTCGTTCAGGAAGAGGCACCCTTGCTGCAACGCCAGCAGCTCTTCGGCTACACGCGGGAAGATATGGAGATGATTCTCGCGCCCATGGCGACGGCTGGCAAGGAGCCTACGGGGTCCATGGGTAACGACGCGGCTTTGGCCGTGCTTTCATCCAAGCCGCAACTCCTTTATAACTACTTTAAGCAGCTTTTTGCCCAGGTAACCAACCCGCCCATCGATCCCATCCGTGAAGACATCGTCATGTCCCTGGAAACGGACATTGGCCGGGAAGGCAATCTTTTGGGTGAGAAACCCGAAGACTGCAAGCAGCTTCACCTCAACTCGCCCATTCTGACCAACGCCCAGTTGGAATTTATCAAAAAACTGGCGCGGGACGGGTTTCGGGCAACGGTCATTTCCACCCTGTTTGAGGCGGCCAAAGGTCCAGTCGAAATGGACCGTGTCCTTCATGCCATTTGCAAGGAGGCCAGTCTGGCGGTACGGGACGGAGCCACCATGATTATCCTCTCGGATCGGGGGGTAAGCAAGACCCACGCCGCCATTCCCAGTCTCTTGGCGACGGGGGCTGTCCACCAGCACTTGGTTCACAAGCACCGGCGCAGTGAATGCGGGTTGATCGTCGAAACCGGTGAGGCACGGGAAATTATGCATTTCGCCTTGCTGACCGGTTACGGCGCGGGCGCGGTGAATCCCTATATGGCCTTGGAGACCCTGGATGACCTGCGGCACCGGGAACTGGTGGTGGAGAAGAAGCCCGGAGCGGCGCACAAGAACTATATCAAGGCCGTGGAAAAGGGCCTGCTGAAGGTTATGTCGAAAATCGGCATCTCAACACAGCATAGTTATCGTTGCGCACAGATATTTGAGGCGGTTGGATTGAACACGGCCCTTGTGGAGCGCTGCTTCTCCGGCACGGCATCCCGCATTGAGGGCATTGGCGTTAAAGAAGTTGCCCGGGAAACCCTCATGCGCCACGCCATGGCCTATCCCGAAAAGCCCGCACGTCGTCCCGATTTGGATGTTGGGGGTGCCTATCGTTGGCGTCGTCGCGGTGAATTCCACCAGTGGAACCCGGAAACGGTCGCAAAACTTCAACATTCCACCAGCCAGAACAACCAGAAGACCTACGATGAGTTTGCCGAAGAGGTGAACAACCGCAGTCGCACCCTCGCGACCCTTCGCGGCTTGCTGGAGTTCAAGGAGGGTGATTCCATCCCGCTGGAGCAGGTTGAACCTGCCTCGGAAATTGTGAAGCGTTTTTGCACGGGTGCCATGTCTTACGGCTCCATCAGTAAAGAGTCTCACGAAAATCTGGCCATTGCCATGAACCGCATTGGCGGTCGCAGCAACACCGGTGAAGGGGGGGAAGACCCCAAGCGCTTCACGGAAGATGAAAACGGCGACCTGCGGCGCAGCGCAATCAAACAGGTTGCTTCGGGCCGTTTTGGTGTGACCAATGAGTATCTCGTCAACTCGGACGAGATTCAGATTAAGATGGCCCAGGGTGCCAAACCCGGCGAAGGTGGTCAGCTGCCTGGTCACAAGGTGTTGAAGCCCATTGCAAAGGTGCGCTACTCCACGCCGGGTGTCGAGCTTATTTCGCCACCGCCCCACCATGATATTTACTCCATTGAAGATTTGGCCCAGCTCATTCATGACCTGAAAAACGCCAATGTCCACGCAAATGTCTCGGTAAAGTTGGTGTCCGAGGTGGGTGTGGGTACGATTGCCGCCGGTGTCTCCAAGGGCAAGGCCGATTTGGTGCTGATTAGTGGTCACGATGGGGGGACGGGCGCATCGCCCATGACCTCCATCAAGTACGCCGGACTTCCCTGGGAACTGGGACTCTCCGAGACCCACCAGGTGCTGGTGGAAAACGACTTGCGTGACCGGATCCGGGTGCAGGTTGATGGTCAAATGAAGACTGGCCGCGACGTGGCCATTGGTGCGTTGCTGGGCGCGGACGAGCTTGGCTTCGCCACGGCACCGCTCATCGTATCCGGTTGCATAATGATGCGCAAGTGCCACCTGAACACCTGCCCCGTCGGTATTGCCACGCAAGACCCGGAACTTCGCAAGAAGTTCCAGGGCAAGCCGGAACATGTGGTGAACTATTTTTTCTTCGTGGCCGAAGAGTGTCGTAAGATTATGGCCCAGTTGGGCTTCAAGACGATGAACGAAATGATTGGCCGGGCCGACCGGTTGGCGTTCTCGCCCCTGCCCGATCACTGGAAGGCGCGACACCTTGATTTTTCCCGTGTGCTCTACGTGGCCAAGGCGTGGGAGAAGTCCACGCTCTACCACAGCAAGACCCAGGATCATGGCCTCATTGGCGCGCTGGATCACACGCTGATGGAGAAGGCTAAAGCCGCGTTGGAGAACAAGGAACAGGTTCGCTTTGAAGTTGACATTCTGAATATTCACCGCACCGTCGGCACCATGCTCTCCAGTGAGCTTACTCGGTGTCACGGCCTGGGCATGTATGGCGGCAGTTTGCCGGAAGACACGATCTGGATTGATTGCAAGGGTATCGGCGGCAACAGCTTTGGTGCTTTTATTATCCAGGGCGTGACCCTGAATGTTTCCGGCGAGAGCAACGACTACGTGGGCAAGGGCCTGTCGGGCGGAAAGATCATCGTATCGCCGCCTCCAGAGTTTTCCGGGGTGCCCGCGAAGAATACGATTATCGGCAACGTGGCCCTCTATGGCGCGACTTCGGGCCAGGCCTACTTCTGCGGCCTCGCGGGGGAACGGTTCTGCGTGCGCAACAGCGGCGCATGGGCGGTCATCGAAGGCGTGGGCGACCACGGTTGTGAGTACATGACCGGTGGCCGTGTTGCGGTCCTTGGCGAGACGGGACGAAACTTTGCCGCAGGAATGAGCGGGGGGATCGCCTACATCTACGACAAGGGCGACAACTTTGCCATTCGATGCAATATGGGCAGCGTCGATCTGAAGGCGTTGCACGAAGAGAGCATTCCCGAATTGCGAACGATGCTTGAAAACCATGTAAAATATACCGACAGCGCGGTTGCGAAGGCCATTCTGGAGAACTGGGACGAAGAGCAGCAGTACTTTGTTCGGGTCATGCCACGCGATTATGCCCGCGTATTGAAGCAACAACAGCAAGAACAACCGGAGGTGACGCATGCTTCCCGATAAAGAAAAAGGCTTCATGACCTTTGACCGAGAGATCTCGCGTAACGAAGCACCCGATGAACGTCTGAAGCATTACAAGGAATTCTCAAGCTCCCTGCCGCCGGAGCGGATTACCGAACAGGCCTATCGCTGCATGAATTGCGGTATTCCTTTTTGCCACAGCGGTTGCCCCTTGGGCAATGAGATCCCCGACTTCAACGAGTTGATGAAGGATGATGACTGGGAAGGGGCCTTGGAGGTCCTGCACGCAACCAACAATTTTCCCGAGTTCACGGGGCGGGTGTGCCCGGCACCCTGTGAATCGGCCTGTGTTCTGGGCATCAATGAGCCTGCGGTGACTATTGAAATTAACGAACGGGAAATCGCCGACCGTGGTTGGCGCGAGGGCTGGATTCTTCCTCAGAAGCCCGCCCAGCGCACGGGTAAGATGGTTGCCGTTATAGGGTCGGGTCCTGCGGGCCTTGCCGCCGCCCAACAGCTCAACCGTGCGGGCCACAAGGTCGTGGTTTACGAGCGTTCCGACGAGCCTGGCGGATTGCTTATGTATGGCATCCCTAATTTCAAACTCGACAAGCAGGTCGTCCTTCGGCGTGTCAAGCAAATGAAGGACGAGGGGGTCGAGTTCATCTGCAATGCGGAGGTGGGCGTCGATGTGCCCACCAGCAAGCTCGATCAGTATGACGCCGTACTGGTGGCCATTGGCTCCACGAAAAGCCGTACTTTCGAGGGGATGAACGTCCCCGGCTCCGACCTGAGGGGTATTTATCCCGCCATGGACTTTTTGCCGCAGCAAACCAAGCGGGTCTTGGGCAAGGAGGTTAAGGAAGACGAAATCCTGGCCACCGACAAGCACGTGATCGTCATTGGTGGCGGTGATACGGGTTCTGACTGTGTGGGCACGAGCCTGCGCCAGGGGTGCAAGACCCTCGTCAATCTGGAATTGATGCCTAAGTTGCCCCAGAACCGTTCCGAGGGCAATCCCTGGCCCCAGTATTCCTTTATCTACCGCACTTCGTCCAGTCATAAAGAAGGCGGGGAGCGCCGTTACAGCATTCTGACGAAGTCCTTTGAAGACGATGGCAAGGGCAATGTATGTGCGCTCAACACCGTCCAGCTGGCCTGGGGCGAAGCCGATAAGACGGGGCGCCGGGAAATGAAGGAAGTTCCCGGAACCGAGGAGCGCATTCCTGCCGATCTCGTGCTGCTGGCCATGGGGTTCACCCAGCCAGAGACAGACACCTTCGTTAAGGACCTCGACCTGACCCTCGACCGAAATCGTTTTGGCCAGGGGATAGCGGCCAACAACAAGGATTTCAAGGCATCAAAGGACAAGTTTTTTGTTGCGGGCGACGCCCGGCGGGGTCAGTCGCTGGTGGTTTGGGCAATTCATGAGGGCAGGGAGGCTGCCCAGGCGGTTGATTTTTACCTGATGGGCGAGTCAACCTTGCATACCCATGACTCTCATGGCTATGCATGTTTTGCCAAGGAAGGCGCATCGGTTTAGTGTCTCAGCCTGGGAGAACGGGTGCCTTTAGCTTCAAAGAGAATCTCTGGGTGCCACGGGTAGAAGGGTTTACCCGTGCAAAAACCGTGGTCTTCCAAAATTGGATAGCCCCCTCATTGTCGGCAGGCTACTACACGGGTAAAGCCCTGACAGGCCGTGGCACCCGCCGGTGTTTTTTTGTTTGAACAGGTTTGCCCAGATAATTTGCATCCCCAGCCTCAACCGAACCCAAGCATCCTTCCAGCCTCAAAAGAATCTACGGGTGCCTTCATGATTCAAAAAGAGAATCCTGGGTGCCACGGGCCCGAAGGGCTTACCCGTGCAAATTCTTGTCAGCCCGCAGGGAACTTTTTTCGTTGTTCAGGTGATTATAGGAACAGGGTGTAACATCCTGGGCTGGCCGTTGGTACAATAGGGGTGACGTGGTCGTGTGGCTACTACCGTTGCGGACGTGTATGCTATGCTCAGGTGAAGACCCTATACTTGGGAAGGAAAAGACCCTTGAAACATTTGAATCTCCTGGCCCGGAAGCCGAATCGAGCCGAAGACTTCAGCACCGGTCAGAAATTGGCGTTGGCCGCCGGGATTTCCGAGGCGCTATCGAGCTTTTATGCGGCGAAAGAAACGCCCCCTGCGACTAACACGACGGTACGGTGAATTGTTGTGGGGAACGTTGCTTTTCGTGTGCGGCGCTTACACTTAATTTGAAGAGGATTCAGTTTTGAAACATATTAGAACCCTGTCTTGCCGACCTTGTCGTGCGCAGGGAGATGAATTCAGTTTTGCGGCTATTTTCGGCTTGGTTGCTGACATTCTTACGGCCGTTGCTGTGGCAGTCACCGCCAAGGAGAGTTCCGACCTGACCGGCCTTACGGGATTGTTGGGCGGCACGACGGATGTCTCCTGACGCGAACCGTTTCACGGTCGCGATAGACTTTTCGCATTCATAGCGCCTACTGAACCAAGGTAATCGCCTGCTGATTGGGCGGGTAAAGCCAGGAAGAAAGTACCATGCGACATATTCATTGCCTGTCCAAATGCCCGGAACGGGCACAGACCAACGAAATCTGCGCCAACATTAGCAGCGACTACCAAGCGTTGTTGTGCTTCGTTATTGAAGCGTTGCAGACCATTTTTCCGTCCTTTGCCGAGTTCAAGGCACCGACCCAGACCGGCGCATAGTGAGGTCTGGTCCGGCGAAGGGAGGTAGTGCGGCTGTGAAGCGTTTGCGTACCCTTACCCGGGTTCCCGAGAAGGCGCAGGATGTCGCGCCCGAGGTGAAGCTCACGTTTATTCGCGATTTTGTCGTGGCGACGGGAGAAGTTACCCTTTTCGATGAGATCCTGACAGCGACTATTCCCCTCTTCATAAACAAGGATCCAAGCAATCCTGTGCCGCAGTAGGGGCTGGTCCGTCCCCAAACTTGTAGCGCCAGTCGAAATATGGTCTAATAAGCGCGGGTCACAAAATAAAGTGGCTGGGCCACAGCCAGACTCTATGGGTTGGACCCTCTCTCGTCGAGGGGGGCATCTTCTTTTTTGTGTCGGTTCTCGCGGACTAAGGCACTAACTGGAGTGAATACATGAAACATATCAGGCAGATTTCGACTCCCAAAGCCGACGCGTTTGTGGATTTCTACAACGCCCTCTTTCGTGCATGGGTAGATTTTCGTAATGACAAGAAGGACGAAACCACTTCGGGTTTTTAGTTCTCCATCAATTATGCAAGTAGTACCGGGGCCTGACGCCCAAAGCGCGGGTTCCGGTTCCTTGTGGGCACGCGGTTGCCGTTTGTCTCTTGGATGGAGTTTCGCGTTCGCGAGGCAGAAAAGGCTCCCCTCCTCGGAGGGGTTGGGGGTGGGTTAATTGCCTACCCGCGCACGCGAACACATTCCTGCCCCCTCCAGGGAGGGGAACTAAAAGGGGTTGATTCCGCCAACAACGTGGCGTGAACGCCTATGGATGGAGATTGGGCACTGCCGTGATTCGTGGGGATCATACCTTTATCCGGGGTACGGAGCAGGACGATGTTGAGGCGTTGTTCCAGCTCTATATGCTGGATGAACCCAAGGCGGGTCTGCTCGACGCCCGCCGGGAGCGTTTGCTGCCGAATCGGGATGAAATTCGCGATCTATTGACGCGGAAAGAAATAACCGAAGGGGGCTTTTATACCGTTGAGGGGCGCACGGGTGCCATTGCTGGTTTTTGCAGTTTGCGCGGGTTAAGCACCGAGGCGGGCTATGCTGAATACAGTATTCACTTTGGCGACTCCAAGGCCTATGAAAGCCCGGTTGCGGATGAGGCCCACGCCTTCTTGTGCGAGCGTGCTTTTGTGCGGCTCGGTTTACGAAAAGTACTGGCCCACGTACTCTCCAGCGAAAGTGCGTTGACCACGTTCTTGCAGCGCTCCGGTTTCTCGTCTGCGGGTGTTCAGCGGGAGGTGCTTTTTGCCCAAGGCGGGTGGCATCATCTGGAAACCTTTGTCTTGAATAATCCGACCCACCACGTGTACGAGCGCTCAATCTAATCATGCCATTCTCCACGACGACATTTATCCGCCGCGCCGAGCGCGATGATCTCGATACAGTCGTCGCGTGGATGGAGAACGAAGACTTCCAGCGTTTCCTCTACGGCGACCCCGCCCGTTCTCCCAAGCAGGTCCGGGAAAAGATCGTCGCCATGCTGGGGCGTGCGGTGGGGCATACGATGCCGGGAGGCATCTACCTGCTTATCGACTCGCCTGAACAGGGTCCCGTCGGTTTGCTTTCCTTACAGAACATCAGTTGGCGCAACCGTTCGTGCAGCGTTGATCTGTATATTGGGAAAGAAAAGCACCGTAACGGCATGGTCGCTGCGGGCGCCGTATACCAGACGCTGGAGTACTGCTTTCACGAGTTGAATCTTCATCGCATCAGCGCCTATATCTACAGTTTCAACTCCGCCTCGTGGCGGATATTCGAAATGACAGGCGCGGTTCGCGAACTCACGCTCCGTGACCATGTGGCCAGGGATGGCGTGCTCCATGACCTCTATGGCTATGGCCTGTTGCGTTCCGAGTTTGATGCCTTCCGAGTCCGATACCACCGTGCGACGGAAGGCTTGTCCTTGAAGGCGATGATTGAGGCCCTGGGCGCGTCGGGCACGGAGCCGGAGGTGTGAACGTACTGCTGCTTGCCACCCTTGGCAGCTACATGGCCTACGCGACGTTTGTCCATTGGCGGCAAGGTCCTGAAGCGGATGAGACAGATTCCCATTTGCATCGCGGCATGCCCCTTCCCGTGATGCCCGTCCTGTTGTTCTTCGTGTGCCAGGTGCTCGGAACGCCAGGCCTCCTCGCATGGCTCCTCGCTCCCCAGACACTGTTAGTCGGTGGTGTTTTTTTCTTGTGGCTCCTGCTCCGCCAAGCCCGAAAGAAAGCCCAGGACGGCGAAGCGATGGGTCTCGCGGCCCGATTTTTCTATGTGCTTGGCGGCATGTTGCAGACCGCACTGCTTGGACTCTCCTGCTATATCGCTTATGAAAATGACGTTCTTGGACGGAGCCTTTTCACCCCCGGATGGGTTATACTGGGCGTGGTTGCTGGTCACGGTGTTTTCGGAGTCTCGCTGTGCTTCAGTCATCGCTCCCTGGGTTCGCTCAAGGGCATTGGGCACTATCTGGTGGATATCCGTCCATTGGCCGGGTTCGCAGCCAAGGCACCGCAGCAACTTTTCGCGTGCATTGATGTGAGCCTCATGGAGGAAATCATCTACCGGGTGGCCGTCCAGGGTGCGCTTATCGCCCTGTTGGGCAGCCCCGCGTTGGCGATTGGAATCGTGGCCGTGGTGTTTTCTGTGGTGCATCGCCATTTTTTCTACAACCACGTGGTGGACTCCGTGGAATTCCTGGTGTTTTCAGTGCTGCTGGGAGCGCTCTATTATTGGACGGGCAGCCTGATGCTGGTGGTGATGATCCACACCGTTCGGAACTTTGAAATTGTGTACTTCGATCACGCGGAGTCTCCGCTGCCGACAGGTGGTGTTACGGAATCTTGCGTAAAGGCGTAGTAAAGAATGTCAGAATCCTCGGATAATTTCATCGAACTTTCTGGTCTGCACAAGACCTTTCTTGCTCGGAACTTCTTATTGAAGGACGAGGAAACGGGCAAGCGGCCCTTCTATAAGAAAACCTATGTGCATGCTGTGCAAGACGTGAATTTCAGCATTGGCCAGGGTGAGATTTTTGGACTGCTTGGCCCCAACGGGGCGGGGAAGACCACGACGGTAAAAATGCTCAGTGGCTTGGTTAAGCCAGATTCGGGCAAGGTGATTGTGGGCGGCCTTGAGGTCGAACGCAATCGAAAGAAGGTTTTGGAGAAGGTGGGTGTCGTGCTCGAAGGCACCCGGACGAGCATCTGGCCCCTGACCCCCATGGAAAACCTGGCGTATTACGGAAACCTGAAGAACGTGAAGGGTTCCGTGTTGAAAAAGCGCTCCCATGAACTGCTGGATTTTATTGGCCTGAAGGACAAGAAAAACACCGAAGTACGCCATATGTCGCGCGGGCAAAAGCAGAAACTGGCGATCTGCATTGCCCTTATCGCCGACCCACAGGTGTTGCTGCTGGACGAGCCGACGACGGGTTTGGATGTCCAAAGTTCCAGGGCCATCAAGGACAAGATTATTGAGATGACACGCACGCAGGGCAAGAGCGTGCTCGTGACAACCCATGACATGCACGTTGCCCAGGAGCTTTGCGACCGTATTGGGATTATCGACAAGGGGAAGCTGGTTGCCTGTAAATCGACCCAGGAACTCCTCGGCAATTTTTCCGGGCAGGTCTATGTCTTTCAGCTTGACCGCGAGCCCGACGTGAACGCCTTGGAGCAGATTCCTGGCGTGGTTTCCGTGACCACCGAGCTTACTGCCGAAGGCCCCACAGCGGTCATCAACCTGGAACCCAGCGCGGAGACCCGATCTCGCGCTCTTTACGCAATCACGGCCGCATTTGACCAAGGGAACTATGAGTTGTGCGGCATTACGCAGCGCCAGCAGAACCTGGAAAGCGTGTTTCTCCAGCTTACCACCAGCTCTATCTAAACATATCGTATGCGCTGTGGACTTTGCGCCGTCATTGGCTTTAGCCAATATTTTTGCCACGGATCACTTAGTGCAGCCGTTGGCCGCAACCAAAAACATTTTTCACCACGAAGAGCACGAAGAAGAAAGAAATGAAGAGCAAAAAACAAGGATAATGATGTGCTCTTTGCACGACAACCCGTCACTTAATTTTTTATTAACAAGAATAAATCTTCCGAATTCTATAACGCATTCATATACAGCAACTTATATTGGCAGAGACCGCCGGGAGTTTATTGAATATTCGACCGAAATTTACTGGTTTCGAGGACGTGTAAGCATGAGACTTAACGAAACGAATTATAGCCGCAAAAGAACGCAGAGAGCGCAAAGCAAAACGGCTCTTTGAGTTCTCTGTGTTCTCTTGCGGCTAATAATAGGTGTTCATATTACTGGCACCTGAATATTTGTGTTGTTATTATTCGTGTTCATTGGTGTCCATTAGTGGTTAAAAATTTGGTGGCGGCCAACGGTTGCGCTAAGTTCTTTGAGGTCGATGTTTGATTTGTTTCATCCGTGTTATCCGTGTTATCCGTGTCATCCGTGGTAAATAGTTAGTTTGTTTTGTTTGTTATAGGCCTTCTCCGAAACGAAGGCATTGGATAGGAGTATGGGAAAACATGAGTTTTCTTCTCGTTATGAAAGCCGAAGTCGTGCGCACCCTCATTATTATGCGGCGCTATTGGCTTCGCACCCTTATCGGCATGGCCATGGGCTACGGCATGTTGCTCGTGCTTATCGCTGGTTTCATGGTAAGCCGAAAAGAGGTGACCGAGGCCATGCAGAACAAGTTCGGCGATCCAGAATCGGCGACCAACTTCGTTCTGGGCTTTATTGTGGGCATGTTCGCTTTCGGAATTGTGGGCATGTTTACCCAGGGGATCCAGGGGATGGCCGGGACAGGCGTGTTGGAGCAGCTCTGCCTGAGTCCCCACGGGCTGATTACGAATTTTATGGCACGCAGCACCGTGGCCGCGATTAACTCGATATTCTCTTCTTGCATTATGGTTTGGCTGGTGACTATTACCGTGGGCGGCACCTTGCACTTCGACGCGATTGCCCTGGCCACCCTGTTTATTCTGACTTTCGTGAACCTGCTTGGTTTTGGTTTCATGATGGGGGGCATGGTGTTGGTCTTCAAGCAGGTAGGTCAGGTAGCCATTTTAATCCGAATGTCACTCTTCGCCCTCGCAATTTTTGCCAAGGAAGAACTGCTCCATCAGGGATGGGCCATGGCGACGCTGATGCACGTGCTGCCTATTGCGGATGCGTCCATTCTTATCAAACATGTTCTGGTTC
The DNA here is from genome assembly GCA_024280935.1 of Candidatus Hydrogenedentota bacterium. Classification (GTDB taxonomy): domain Bacteria; phylum Hydrogenedentota; class Hydrogenedentia; order Hydrogenedentales; family JAEUWI01; genus JAEUWI01. The sequence continues at coordinate 10,123 of JAJRPE010000245.1, read as the reverse complement.
ACAATCAGACCCTCGACGGCGGTGCGTATGTCTCCGTGTTTCAGCATCCCTCTATGTTTTTTCTTGTGCTCAGTTGTGTCGTCTGGACTACACTTGGCATTAGCTTTTTCAAATACATGGAAAACCTGAGCCGCGCCAAGGGTACGCTGGGAACCTATTAATGGCCCAATCGCTATTGCACCGATTCGAACGGGATGGACGGCACTTCGTCCTGGATACGGATACCTGTTTCTGTTTTGAATGCGATGGGATTTCCTGGGATGTGTTGGAGCATTATCCCCACACGCCGACCAACCACATCGTGTATTTGCTTCGTGATGCCCATCCGGCGGCGGAAGTGGAGGAGGTTGTTGGCGAACTGGAATGGCTTCGGGCGACCAAGTCCATTCTTCCACAGAAAAAGCCGCAGGACCAGCTTAAAGCCTACGAATTGACACCCGGTATGCGGCGTGTCGAGGTCGTATTGGATGGTTCGAGCCGTGATTCGGCCCAGGCAACGGCCTTGTGCGAAGGTGCTCTTGTGCTGCTGCTGGGACGCTCCGGGCCAGAGAAGTCCCTTCGTCTGGAGTTGTACGTTCCCGACGCGCAGGGGCTGAGCGGCTGGTTCCCCGACTGGAGCCGCCGTGCTTTTGGCTTGGCGAAGATTGCCGATAAATCACTCGCGATTGCCGTCGTGTTCACGAACCCGGCACCACGCCGGGCCAACGCGGCATTGGCAGGGCACGAAATCAACCTGTGCTATTCCTTTTCGACGGCGGATGGGGTATCGGACTTTGCAGGGAACTGGTCCAAAGCCGAGGGTGCTTCCATGACCAAGCTGGCCCGCCTCGCGGAGAAGGCGGAAGGCGTGGACGTTGAGCTTCGCTTGGTCCCCGGCCATGGTGACTTCTGCGACGCCGTCGTCTATCTGCTCGAACAAGGCTTCAAACAGATCTATCTCGATATTCCCGGTGCCTACATGGGGGTGGGGGGCCTTGATGCCGCAGCTATGACCGCAGGTATTGAGGCGACTGCCGTCTACTATGCCCAACAGCTTTTGAAGGGGAACTACTTTCGTCTCGAACCCATTGCGGGGTTATTTCATCAGATTTATGAGGGGAAAGCGCAAGCACGCACCGATGAATCAGGCACCCGGATTCTGGCTATTGATTCCCAAGGCGACATTTATCCATCCCGCTACTTCATTGGTGTCGCTGACTACCATTTGGGTAATATTCTTGCTGGTTCATTCGACGAATCTCGCCGTGCGGAATTTGATGATTTGGGCGCGGCAACCACATCAGCCTGTGTTGCGTGTTGGGCGCGAAACCTTTGCGGCGGCGGCCACAGTGCAATTCACTACGCCTTGAGCGGGGGAATTCGCCAGCCCAATCCCGCGTGGTGCGACGCGCAGCGCACGTGGTTCAGCGCGGCAATTGCTGCCTTTAATCTGCTCTCTGCGGAAGGGGTCGATTTTGCCCGCATGTACCAGCGTCTCCGGCCAGGAAAGCGCCCCTCGTTTTGGGGGATGGCGCGCATGGCGCTCACGATGAAGGTGGCGGTCCGTCCCATCGAAGAATCGGACGCGACCCTGTTGACGCGCTGGGAAAACTGGAGCGAAGCCACCTATTTTCTGGGCAACGAGTACGGCGTGTTTCTGGCCACCCGCTATGATCGAGAGATGGACTCGCTCCATCCACGGGGTATTGAGCAGGAGTTTATGGTCGTGTCACGGCGGGGCGAAGCCATGGGTCTTCTCAAAGTGCGCCCCGATCAGGTGCCCGGCGTTGCGCGGGTCTGGATATTTTTCCAAGACACGCAGGGTTATCTCGACAAGGGGATACGCAACAGCTTTGCCCGAATACTTGCGGAGGCGGCGAAGCACGGGGCCTTTACCACCCTGATAGCCGCATCAGGTCCAGGGGATGGCGCGCTCGGGGAGTTTTTTTCGGCCATAGGGTTTGAGCACGTCGGAACGGAGCGGGAGGCCTTGTTTCTTCACGACGCCTATCATGATATTGCCATGCACCGGCTGGTGCTGGATGGATAACCGGGCTGCGGGCGAAGTTTATGTTTGTTTTGCACCCCACGGTATATTTTTGAGCAGGGGTACCCAGATTACTTGCAGTCCCAGCCTCAACCCAATCTCAGCATCCTGCCTGCTTCAAAAGAATCTCCAGGTCATTCGCACCAGAGCGAATAGAGCTGCCCGTTTTTAACGGTGATACGCAGTTGGATAGGCCCCTTCTCCAGGGCCAGGGGCGTTTCCCAGACCAGAGGTATATCAAGTCCATCCTCCTGGATGGGTTTGGCGGTGGCCAATGTGTTGCCAGCACCATCGATGGCCTCCACCAGTACTTCACCCCATTCCGCCCGAGCGTTGAGGTGAAGTGTTTCGCCCGTAACAATGAGGTGTTTTGTTACGATTACACCGCCCTCATAGTTGCCCTCCATGGCCACGAAACGATCCCGCTTGATGGTGGCGAAGCCGATGCCGCCGACCGGTGGGCCGCTGTCATTGCCGTTATAGGGGGCATGCCGATAGCGGCGGTCACTGTAGTAAAAGCGGAGTTCATCCCCGTCTTCGATGGGGGGATTGTTCGCCACCGCCGTGTTGAAGCGATCCCAATCTCCGATGCCGCCATTGGCGATGAAAGGACTGCGGTCACCGATCCGCCTGAAGGTGTTCCCTTCGTGGCTCACGGCGAGTTGAATGTCCAGGAACACGTTTTCCGGGCGGTTCTCAAAGTGCTGCACCAGCCCGATGAAAACGTCGCCATACTTAAAGACACCCATGCCGTAGATTTCCGTGGCTACGGCATCCTGCAGATCGCTGCCCATGACAATCGGGGCACTGTCGGGCTGTGTATGTTTCCAGTTTAGGAAATCAGGGGAGCTTGTGTGGGCGACGACCCGGCCCCAATAGTGCTTTTGATACCAGGGGTCATCGCCCCAGGCCGCTTCCAGCGCAGGAGGCCGCCGCTTGCTCCGTCCATAAAGATGGTATTGTTTCTTGGATGCGTCATAGGCCCAGTGGGTCGATCCGTCAATGATGGCGCAGGTCGCGAAGGAATCGATGTTGGTCCAGTGGATGCCATCCGGGCTCGCCGCGACACCCAGACCCCGGCGTGATCCGGGATGGAAGATATCCATATCCGGGCCTTCATAGGGGCGTTGAATACTCAGGTAGCCCATTTTGTAGCGCCGTTGTGGATCGGGGTCGTTGTCATCGCGAAAAACGCCGAAAAGCTCATAGAACCAGGGAAATATCTCCTTTTCTCCAGCAGTATCATCGAGATGGACTACGATATTGGAAGGCTGCCCCTCCCACGGATACTGGTCCATCAGGGGCTTCGTCCACGTGATACCGTCTTCGCTCTCCGCGTAACACACGCCACGGGGCATGTAGTACCACATGCGGTACCGGCCCTCGTCCTTGAGTACCGATCCGTAGAGCAGCGGTCGCCCCTGTTCCCAGGGATAGTCGCCCCACACCACCGGATTGGCGGGACTCTTCTGGGCGGGCATAATCCGCCGGGTGATGCCTTCGGTATGGGCGACAATGTGATCATCGAGAAAGAGCTGGTGGGTGCTATCGAGGATGATGGTGTCAGGCGCGCTGATTGCGGACAGGAGCGTTATTAGAAGAACGGTCATGGTGGGCCTTTCTGTTTTCTCGGCAGGTAGGTTAGTCTAAACAAACGACGTATGGGCTGCAAGCAAGGCGCATGTTGCCAGAGCGTATGGCTCCGCACTAAAATGACAGTGAAGTCAGAGGTGTTTTCCCTTTCGGGGCAGACAGACATGCATAAGGAAAAAACTACGATGAGTGATCTTATCCTTGTGGATGAAATCGAAGTGGGCGTGACGACGATTACCCTGAATCGGCCCGAGAAGCGCAACGCGCTGAATATTCTCATGCTGGAGGCGCTCTGCGACGCTATCGAAGACGTATCGGCACGGAAAGACCAGCGGGCGCTTGCCATTCGAGGCGCGGGTCCGGTCTTTTGTGCAGGACTCGATCTGAAGGAGGCGGGGGATCCTGCCATAAGCGGACGTTCTGCAGCGTTGGTGCGGCGCATGCTGGAATCGGTATACCACTGCCCTTGCGTAACCATTGCGTTGATCCACGGCGCGGCGCTTGCGGGGGGCGCGGGCCTTATGGTGGCGTGCGATATTGCCCTCGCGACGAAGGAAAGCAAATTTGGTTTCCCGGAAGTACACCGGGGCTTGGTTGCCGGTTTGATTATGACCTTTCTTCGCCGACAACTTCATGAGCGCCATGCGCGGGAACTGCTTCTGCTCGGCGAAATCATCGATGCGGAACGTGCGAAGGAGATGGGCCTGATTAATCGCACGGTGTCGGCGGATGGCTTGGATGAAGCGTTGGGGACCATCGTGGTCCAAGTCCACAAAGCACCGCCTGGTGCGATTGCGGATACCAAGGCCTTTTTCGACCAGCTATGGCATCATTCCCTGGCCGACGATTTGGACGGTGCCCACGATGTCCATGTGAAGATGCGCACGAGCGAGGAAGCCCAGGAGGGCATGGCGGCCTTTATCGAAAAACGCAAGCCCAAGTGGATGCCGTGAGCTTTGCGGGAGTTTGAGGATTCTCTCACTGTACCTTGGGATCGAAGGGAATAATTCTGGGAGCCAAGCTCTCCGCCTATTCGCCAAAATGGCTCCAAAACTCTGGCCCCGGTGGAATTGGGTTTGGAACCTTTTTCGTAAAGATCCACTGTGGGTGCCACGGGTAGGCCTCTCAGGGCTTTACCCGTGAAGTGCCTGCCGACAAAAAAAGGATTATCCACTTCTGGGAGACCCTGGTTTGCACGGGTAAACCCTGCGGGCCTACCCGTGGCACCCGAAGTGGTGTTTTAGGAGAAGAAAGGATCGGATGTGACGGAGGTTATTTGTTTGTTTTTTCGTTCTGCACAGCGTTTTCGTCGGTGCCTTGCCACTTCAGTAGGCGACCCGCAGGTTCATGTCATCAATGGTGATGGCGTGGGTGGCGGTGTGTTCGTTGGTGAAGGCGATTCGGTTCATGCCGGTATGGATAATAGAGGGAATGACGTTGTAACTGCGCCAGGCCCCGTCGGATTTCAATAAAGGCAGGGTCACATCCTTATAGACCACGGCGAGGCTGTCTGTGGGCACGTTGTCTTTGATGCGCAGGTTGAGGGTGACGGTGGCACCCGGTTCCGGCTTGTCGACGCGGAGTGATACATTGGCCGATTCACCGGGAGAAACTGTTCGGGGGCGTTCGGGGGAGAGATGCTCTCGGCGGAGAAACTGATCACCCTTCTTGTTCCAGTAGCTCATTTCACGCAGGCCCCGTGCACCGGTGGTATAGACCTTGTTGAGGGGCGCGAGTGTCTCAAGAGCGCCCAGCTCGTTCCACAGGGGATGGGGCGCATGAAAAAAGTTAAACATGTAAACCCCATCGGCACCGGATTGCCACACATCCATGGCACGCGCCCGGTAACTTTCCAGGGAGGCGCGGACGCTACGAGCTTCCTTGTCTCTGAGGCGTGATTCGCTCAGGCTGGGGTAGACGGGGATGTTGTATTTCTTTCCCAACGCGACGCTGTCTTCCCAAGGGCGCAGTCGGAAATAGCCACTGGGCACCAGTATGTCGATGAGATCATCTTTCATCCAGCCTTCGATGTCGAAACCCATGGCACGGCAGTACTCCATGGAATCAGGCACACGCACAGAAATGAGAATAGGCCGACCACGCTTTTTGCCGACGTCATCGGCCATGGAGCGGATACGCCGGAGCAAGTCGGTCATCATTCCGCGCTCTTCGGGCGTGGTGTTGCCCTCAAAGGCGAAACTCTTGAAATAGACTGGATGGCGGAAAAAATCGAGTTGGATCCCATCCACGTCATAGTTGTTGCAGACTTCTTCGATAAACTTGAAGGCCAGATCACGAATCTCCGGGCGGGTATAGTCCACAGAACTCCAGGTGCCGTTCGGGGGTACGTTTTTCTTGCTTCCAATGAGCCATTCCGGGTGCGCCTTCTTGAGGGGTGGGAAGAGAAAGGGGGAATACCACGCTCCCCAGGCATCGTGAACATCATTCATGCGCATAGACCAGAAAAACTCAATCTCCTTCTCGCGGCAATAGTCGGCCACGATGGTCAGTGGGTCAAGTCCCTGGTCGAAAAGTGCCTGGGCCTTGTTCCTGGAAAACCCCGAACCCGGTCCCTTGCCCGGCTCTTCGGCGGTGGACACAAAGGGTACGCCCACCTTGGTGTTGTGGGTGAAATAGCTGAAACCGGAACTCCAGGTGCAATAGACGATGGTATCGACCTGCGTGCCCACGACACCCGTGGTACGCTTCTTGAGCAGGGCCTCGGGCGTGGCTTCGTCCATGTAGTAGACGACTTCGTTGCCGTCGTTGTCGAAGATTATGCGTCGTGTGCGGTGCGCAGCCTCGTGGCGTTGTTGTTTAATGTTGGCACCATTTCCTTCCGCACGGGCTGCCGGTGGGTTGCCCAGCGTTGCCAGAAACACACAAAGCAGCGGAAGAACGATATGGCGGGCGGGAAGAGGTTTCATGGGGCGGACTCCTTGCTCAATGGGGGCTGTATCAATTCGGCGCTTCGAGCGCACAGCATAGCATATTGGTGTCTGCTGCCGTGTTGGCGTGCGGAACCCGCGATTGATTTCTCGGACGCTGGACTGCTTAAATCAAGCGGTCGCCCGTGCAACACCTTGAATCTTCGTCAGGAGAAAGAATTATGTCCAAGCAGCTTATTGGTATAGTGGTATGTGCCCTGATCACCCTCGTTTCCGCATACGCCGATGAGAGCACCGAAGTTTCTGCCGCGCTCAAGACGGTGAAAGCCCACCCCCGATTACTCTTGTCCGCTCCTGCGTTGGGCGAATTGAAGGAGCGTGCAACATCGGACCCGGTGCTTCAACGTATCGCGCAGCAAATTGTGGGGCAGGCTGATAAGGCCCTCGAAGCGCCTCCCTTGCAGCACAAGCTGAAAGGTCCGCGCTTGCTTCATGTCAGTCGTGCATGCCTTGATCGGGTCTACACCCTGGCATTGGCGTGGCGGTGGACCGGGGAGGACCGGTATGCGGAGGCCGCCCTTTCCAATCTTCGTGTGGTGTGCGCTTTTCCCGATTGGAATCCGTCTCATTTTCTGGATACGGCGGAGATGAGCCATGCGGTGGGCATCGGTTACGACTGGCTCTATGACTATATGGACCCGGAGACCCGGGATACAATCCGGCGTGGCCTGATTCGGCTGGGACTGGAGCCGGGGGTGCGTGCCTACACCCAGGACAAGCCCTGGTGGATCACGTCCGAGTTCAACTGGAATCAGGTCTGCAACAGTGGCTTGCTGATTGGTGCCCTGGCCGTCATCGAGTCGGACCCTGGTTACGGGGAGACCATCGTGCCCACCGCCGTGAAATCGCTCCCCAGAGCCCTCGCCTCCTACAACCCGGATGGCCTTTGGAATGAGGGACCGGGCTATTGGAATTACGCCACAAGCTATACCGCCTACGGTCTGGCCGCCTTGAAGAGTGCGTTGGGCTCCTATTTTGGTCTGGACGAATTTCCGGGCCTTGCCAGGACCGCTTATTTCCCATTGCTCACGGCGGGTCCCACCGGACACTTTCTGAACTTCGCCGATAGCGGAGAGAAAAGTCGGCGCGGCCCCATGCCGCCACTGTTCTGGCTCTCCCGTACCTTTGATCTGCCGGATGTGGCCCGTGCGGAGCATCAGTTCCTTCAGAATCACGCCGCCAAACCCCATCACCTTATCTGGTATGTGCCGCCACCCGAGGGGGCGGGCGCGGCCCTTCCGCTGGACCGTTACTTTGCGAGCACGGTGCCGGTGGCCGTGAGCCGAAGTGCCTGGGATGACTGGGAGGCTCTTTTTCTCGGCGTCAAAGGGGGCTACAATCAGGTAAACCACGGCCATCTCGATTTGGGTAATTTTGAGATGGATGCGCTGGGGATACGTTGGACCCGAGATCTGGGTTCGGATAACTATAACCTGCCGGGTTATTGGGACAAGAAAAAAGGGGGTAAGCGGTGGCAGTACTACCGGCTGAACTCTCTCAGCCACAATGTGCCCCTTATCGATGGTCAAGGGCAGGATCCCCTTGGGAAGGCTCCCATGGTCCGCACCGGCGGCAACGCGCAGGGAGCTTTTGCCATCCTTGATCTCAGCAGTGCCTATGAAGATCACGCAAGGTCGGTCTTGCGTGGCGCGGCAACCATTGCCGAACGCCGTGCCGTTGTGATTCAGGATGAGTATATGCTCAAAACCGGCGTAGCGGTGACCTGGGCCATGACAACCGATGCCGAAATTACCATCGAAAATACCCAACACGCCATCTTGACCCAGAAGGGCAAGACCCTCCACGTGAATATTCTGACACCGGTAGACGCTAGCTTCGTGGTGGAGTCTGCCGAGCGTCCCAAGCCAGAGCGCCGCAATCGGGGCGTTCGCCGCCTCCTTGCCCAGGTTCCTGCAGGGGCGAAGGCGGTAACGGTCACGGTTTGCCTGCGGCCCGATTGGCCCGAAGGTGGCCCGGTGGCGCTGCCGACCATGGTTCCGCTGAAAGATTGGTAGGGACTGACACGGACCAAGCACCTCAGATACACAGGGAGAACACGACTTCACACACTGAATCTCCTGAAAACAAGGGCCACTTCAAGGTCCGTGGCTGTCCCGTCGTTGGCGGAGGAATCGCCGATCACTTCGCAAACGACGGGACAGCCACGCCCATTAAAGTGCCCTTCGTTGAGTCAACAGTTTTTTTGGAATTTCGTGTAAACGAGAATACGCCACGTCGTTGGGGCGCGTCAGTCCCCACGGCTATCTTTGTACGATTCGTTGTAAAATGCAACGTACACGTGAAGACTTTGGAATACCAGGGAGATTCTCCATGTCCCATTCACGTATTGAGATAGCAGAAGGCGATATTTGCACCCAGGCCGTCGATGCCATCGTCAATGCTGCTGCGGAACCCCTCTTGGGGGGCGGCGGGGTGGACGGTGCCATTCATCGGGCGGGCGGTCCGGCTGTTCTGGAGGAATGTCGTAAACTTCAGGGGTGCAAGACGGGGGACGCCAAGATTACTACGGCGGGCAACATGCCTGCACGCTACGTAATTCACACGGTGGGTCCCATCTATCGTGATGGTCAGCAGGGAGAACCTGAATTGCTGGCAAGCTGCTATCGGCGGAGCTTGGAGGTGGCGGTGGAGAATGGGGTCAAGACGATTGCCTTCCCCGCCGTCAGTTGCGGCGTTTTTGGGTACCCCATTCCGGCGGCGGCAGGAATTGCGGTGGATAGCGTGGCGAAGTTTCTGACACAGGATGATACTATTACCTGCGTACGATTTGTCTTGTTTGGGCAAACGACCTTTAATGTGTTTTCCGCGTGTCACGCTCGCCTCAAGGAGGGGTGAATCGTCATAAGCGGAAAAGGTACCCCTCCTCGGCGGGGCGGGGGGTGGGTTAGTTTAAGTGCGGACAAGGTTCGCGGTGAATACGTAAGAATTTTTTCACAGAAAGGCGGTCAAGGCTTGGGCACGAAAACCGAATCCACCAAAAAGAAAAAAAGCTGGAAGCGCCGCATGCTTGTCGGGCTGACCCTGTTGCTGCTCGGATTCGCGGTCCTGGTGGTGTTGCTGCCCTGGGGCATTCGGTGGGGGCTTCAGCGTGCCTTACGGGACAACGGCCATCCCATGGTGGTGGTGGAGGATGTTGATTTTAATCTCTTCACGGGGCGGCTGGTGGTCTATGCGGTGGATGCACGCAGTGCCGAGGAAAAGCAGATTGCCTTGGGTGAGACCCGGTTGCGTGTGGAATGGTGGCCTCTGCTCAGTCAACAGTTCATGATAGAAGACATCGTAATTCGTGATGTGACCATCGATATTACGCAGACGGAAGACGGCGAGATAGTTCTTGGTGGCTTGTTGCTGCCTGGGGAGGATGAATCGGATTCGGAGCCAGGTTTTTTCAGCAGGTGGGGGGTAGGGACGGGGAACATCGATTTGGAGAACGTTACCGTAAGACTGGCGATACCCCATCTTCAAACGGCCATGACTATCTATGCGGCCCATGTAGATCCCATGCGAAGCTGGATCCCCGACGAAGCATCTGCCT
>JAJRPE010000244.1 GCA_024280935.1 Candidatus Hydrogenedentota bacterium | reverse complement strand
GCGCCGCCATCGGCAGGGGTGACGGCGTTCATCACGATGGGACTTCCCTCGACGTTCGTGCCCCAAAGGCGTTCGCAGGTGCCGGTGAGGGCGACGACGAGACCGGTGGATTCCGCCACAAGGATTTCAGGGATGCCATCGCCGTCGAGGTCGGCGGTGTCGATGTCGCGGATGTTCTTCGCGGGAATGCGTTTGCCGGGACCGAAGCTCACGTCGTATTTTGCGGTGCCGTTCTTGTCCCAAACGCTGACGCGGTTCCAGGAGCCGTTTATTTCGGACATGACCTCCTTCTCGCCGTCGCCGTCGAAATCCTCAAAGAAGAGGTGGTGGCGGTTCATGCTGGACCAGCCGGGCATGTAGGTGTGGCCCTTGGGCACGGTGTGGAAAGCGCGTGGGGTTGGGTCAAGGGAGCGGTTGTGAATGACACCGAGGCCGTTGAAGCCGTTGTATTTCCGGCCCGCCAGCAGGGTGAGGGTGAGGGTGTCCTCCGCCGTGGGGATGATCTTGAAGAGGGAGACCTTCCCCCAGAACTGGGGCATGCGCTTCACGAGTTGGCCGTGTTCGTCAAGGATTTCCAGCGTGCAGGCGCTGCCCACGAAGGCCTGGCTTTCGCCATTAAGAAAAACGCCGGTGTGGAGACCATGGATGCCCTCGTGGCCGGGCGCGGACTTGAACCAGTAGGTCTTGGCGGCGCGGAATACCGCCGGGTCCATTTCGCTGACGAATTCCCACTGCCGCTCACCGTCGAGATTGAAGGCGATGACCTTCTCGTCCGCACAGCCCGCGAGGAGGAGCTTGTGTTCCGCCCACCAGCGCAGCATTCGGATGGGGCCATCGGTCTTGAACTGGCGGAGACCTGTGCCGTCCTGGGCCATGAGATGGATCGTTATGCCCGCCGCTGCTGCAAGGATGGGGCCGTCGTCGCGGGGAATCTGGATGAGGTCCACGACGGATTCACCGCAGGTATAGGTGGATTCGGGGGTGAGGGACGGCGTATCTGTGGGTTGGGGTACCACCACTTCTTCCTCTGCATTGCGCTCAGTAACGTACGCCTTCAGTTTTCCCTGGCCCTCTTGTTCTACGGCGAGGGCCAGGGCGAATGGCGATGCCCCGGAAATTTGGTGTTCTCCTGGCTCCAGAAACACTTCGTACTGCTCATCCATGGGCGGTGCCTCAAAAGCAACACCGTCAACCATGACGACATCCACTGGTTCGATATCGAATAGCATGGTCGCGGGTTCAGAAACGCTGACCGATATTTCTGCGGCCGCATAGTCCCAATAGACCGTTGCAGGGACATCTGACTCGAACTGCCACGATGATTCCATCACGTTCATGCCGATATAGTGGTCCCTTGCAGTCATGCTTAGCGTGGTGCCACCCTCAGCATCCGTATCGATTTCCACAGCGGCGGGCTGAGGCAGTTGAAGAGCCACGAATTCGGCCCCCATGTACCAAGCGTCAATCCCCAGCCGGACCTCCCCTTCTCCCCGCCCAACGACGGAAAAAATATACTGCGTCTCCCCTGCCTTCACCGGCCCTACCCATGTCATGGTGGCCTGCAGACCGTCTACCTTCGTTTCCATTTCTCGCGATACCGATATTGTCGGCCACTTCGTAAGATCCTTGGGCTTGGTCGTCGCCAGGATGCGGCTCCAGTGCTCGAGATCGACTCTCCAGCTACTGGCTTTACTTTGCCAGGAAAGCTCAATCTCAAAGTTATCCGTATCGATACGTGGGGTCACCGCATCGGCAATCAGCGTGTATTTTCCCTTGCGACTGATGATGGTGCGCTTCCAACTGGCGTAGGGCATGTCGGGCACCTCTCCCACCGCTATCGCCACATCACCCAGCACCATATGTTTGCGCAGGGCGGCATCCATGGCGATCTTTGGCTCGGTGAGGCCATCGGCACGGGTGCGCAATTGGTTCATGTAACCTTCTAGGATGGTTTCGCCGTCCTGCCGCAGTTCCAAAAGCGCAAAGGTGTGGTAGGGGTTCCGCGAAGCCCCGTTGAAACCATCGAGCAGGATAAAGTCGCCCGAGGCATCGGGGGCCGTCCGGTAGCTTGCGAATTGAAAGGACTCCGCCAGGGGGAGGCCACTCTTTCGTTGACGCCACATGGGTTCGGGCAGAGGGTTCACATTCCACACACCCACGAGGTCTTCCGGCAGGGTCGGCTTCAATTCCGGGACGGGCCAGTACGACTGTCCCAGGCGGAAGGGCCGCCGACTGATCCCCGAATGGGCCACGTAGTCCAGCCAGCGCCCATCCTGCATGAGATCCGCCGCCTTGTGGTAATAGCCGATGGAGCCATAGCGCAAGGCCCAGTCATTCTGCTTGCCCGCGAACAGGGCCTCCTGTGCCCGAAGGAGTTTGCCCAGCACGCCATTCTCCAAGGGCACACGGTCCCCGGTGAGCATCATATAGGTGAGGATGGGGGCCGTGCCCGTGTTGTACCAATAGAGGTTGTCGCTCTCTCCTGTTACCCAGGCGTGTTCGTGAAGGGATCGGAAGTGAAGCGCACCATTCTCTTCGCAAACGGGCCACACGGGGTCGTCGTAGTCCTTCGCAAAATAACGCCCCAGGCAATAGAGCGAAATGGCGGTCCACTGGCCGTGCCGCGAACCCACCGATCCCGGTGTGGCGGCATAGGGTCCGCGATAGGCCCGCTGAATGCCGGGATGTTCGAGTTGCTTCGCAAAGGCCCTGGTCACGCGCAGGCGTTCTTCATCACTGAATACCGGGCTTTCCTCGATGAGGTCCCAGAAAAGGATCATCATGTGGGCGTTGTAGTGATAGGGACCGCTCAGAGGTTCGTCTTTGTTTTCGATGCGCTCCCCGTCGATGTCGTTGATTTCCTGCTTTGCCTGGGCATCGGGAAAAGCCAGGCGAATAAACTCCCGTGCGTGAAATGGGTCACCGGTCATGTAATACAGCGCCATCCGCTTGCTGATGCTGTTCCAGCCAAAGTAGCCGGTAGAGCCATAGCCCGCCGAATCTTCCCACGTTCCAAACTTTCGCAAATCAGTGGGAACCTCGATGCCGTCGCCAAGCTGAATTTCCATGAGACGGCCGATGGTGAGTTCACCGTCGCTCGGCTTTGCGTCACCTATCACCAGGGCGAAGGCGTTCGTCGCAGCCTCCACGCCCGCGTCGTCGCTGCCGCCGAGGAGCACGAGGTTCTTCCCGGTGCCTGTGGGATTGTGGAGCGTGCGCACCACGTAACCGCCCGCGCCGGGATAGCGCAGATCGAGGAGGGTGTAGTAGCGTTCGTAGAGCGTGCCCAGCAGGCTATTCGTAGAGCGGTTGCCCAGCACGATTGCGTGGGCATCGATGGTCAACGAGGCATCATACGCGGTGTCACGGACCAACTCCGGC
>JAJRPE010000243.1 GCA_024280935.1 Candidatus Hydrogenedentota bacterium | reverse complement strand
TGTGTCGTTCGATGGAATTGTGGCGTAGTTTTTTTGTGTTCACCCATGGCATCAAGCCATCCGCGTGGGGCATAATGCACCCTCGGCACGACCCCAGCCCTTGAGGATTCCCATGATTTCCCGCGAAGAGGCTCTTCGGCGAATTACAGCCGCCGCCTGGCATCTCCCCACAACACCCACCCCGCTTGAACAGGCCAACGGACGCATTCTTGCCGAGGATGTAATGTCGGATATCGACATTCCGCCTTTTGACAAGTCCTCCATGGATGGCTATGCCTGCCGTGCCGCCGACGCCTCCGATCCACTGCGGGTACTGGAACACATTCCGGCCGGGCGAGTGCCCACGAAAACCATAACACCGGGTACGTGCAGCAAAATTATGACTGGCGCACCCGTTCCTGACGGGGCCGACTGCATTCTCATCGTGGAGCAGGTGGAGTCCATTGATGACAACACCGTACGCTTCACGGGCACCACGACAAAGAGCAATATATGCCTGAAAGCCGAGGATGTCCGCATCGGTGACCGCGTGTTGCGGGCCGGAACACGGCTTGGTCCGCAGCATGTGCCCGTGCTGGCTTCCGTGGGCTATGCCCACCCCCTTCTTGCATCGCAACCACGGGTTGCGGTCATGGCGACGGGCGACGAATTGGTTCCGGCCTCCGAGCCCCCTGCGCCGGGTAAAATACGAAATAGCAATAGCGTGCAACTCGCCGCCCTGGCCGTTGGCGCCGGTGGGATTGCCACGGACCTCGGCATCGTTCCCGATGAGATGGACGCGATGGCGAAGGCCTGGGAAGACGCACTGACCAACCACGATGTGGTCTTGAGTACGGGCGGCGTTTCCATGGGCGACTACGATCTCGTCCCCGACATTCTCAAGCATCTTGGCTTTGACATCCACTTTGATCGCGTCGCCGTACAACCGGGCAAACCCGTGCTCTTCGGCACACGCGGGCAGCAGGCCTGCTTCGGGCTTTCGGGCAATCCCGCCTCCAGCTTCTTGCAGTTCAATCTCTTTGTGGCACCCTTCCTGTGGCACTTACAGGGTGGAAAACCGCAAACACGGATCGTCCCACTCCCGCTGGGCCATACCTTCACGCGGAGAAACGGCGCTCGCGAAGGCTGGGTGCCGGTTCAAATCGATGACAACCATCAGGTCGTGCCCGTTGACTTCCACGGCTCTGCCCATATCCATTCCTTCACCGCAGCCGACGGACTAATTGCTTTCCCCGCTGGCGAGACGACCCTGGAAACAGGCCGCACCGCCATGGTGCATTTTTTTTCTCGCTAAGCATATAATAGAAAGATAAATACCCACGGCGGACAGGAGTGCGGACTTTCCAGTCCGCAACAAAGGAAGCGTGGTGCCAACACAGGAACTATTAGCCGCAAAAGAACGCAGAGAACTCAAAAAACAATCCTTCTTTGCGCTCCTTGTACTACTACCCGGCGTTTTCTTGTTTTTTTGAGCAAGAAAAGAAGTTGTAAAAATTTGTATCACATTGCCAACCTTTAGGTTACAAATCTGTTTCAGAGACTGTACCTTTTTCATTTTTGACCACGGATGGCACTGATAACACGGATAAAACAAAACGACATTACAGAAAAGACACCCTGTAAGAATCCGGCTGACAAATTTTTTGATTGGTGACTCTCAAGAAACCTTCAGAACTAAATATCCGTGTTATCAGTGTCATCCGTGGTCAATATTTTGGTTGCGGCCAATGGCTGCCCTAAGTTAATTCTCTCCATTTGTGGTTACACACCTTTTACTCCAGGAACTCCAGAATAATGCCCTCTGTCCTCAAAGTCACCGGCCTCACCATCTCCAAAAAAAAGGGTGCCTCTCGCACACCGCTGGACACCGTGTCCGCCACACGGGAGGGCATCGACGGTGATCGCCACGCGGGCAGTGGCTTGCGCCAGGTAAGTCTGGTCTACGAAAACGTAGCCCGCCACTTCTACCCGGAAACACCGCCCGAATCCCTGCCGGGCATGGGACGGGAGAACATCCTCCTCGCGGCAGAATCCATACCCGAACTCCGCCTCTTGGACACCTTGGAGATGGGGGATGTCCTCCTCGAAATCACCAAAATAAGCGACGAGGTAAACGCCTCAGCAGCACCCCAATCCAGCGTCCACAGCCGGTGCCTCCTGTCGAACTACGGCTTCTTCGCACGGGTTGTTCATGGCGGCGCCATCAAGACGGGCCAGACGGTACGCCACCAACACCGCCTGCTCCGCGCCCACCTTATTACCGTCAGCGACCGGGCCAGCGACGGAACCTACGAAGACGAAAGCGGCCCGGCCATCCGAAGCTTGCTCGATTCCTGGTGCCGGGAGAATCACTGGGGCCTGTGGGTCGAAACTCAAATCGTTCCCGACGAACGAAGCGCGATTGAGGCGGCCCTGGAGAATGCGCGCCAGAGCCGGGTGGATTTGGTCATCACCACGGGCGGCACCGGCGTTGGTCCCAGGGACATCACGCCCGATGTCGTCGCCGACCATGTGGACAAGATAATTCCCGGCATCATGGAGCACATCCGAATGAAATACGGAGCCGCCATGCCCATGGCCCTCACCAGCCGGGGCATCGCCGCCACCATGGGCTCGGCACTCGTCTACACCCTCCCCGGCAGCACCAAGGCCATCCCCGAATACCTGGAGGAGATCTTCAAGACCATGGAGCACATGCTGATATTGCTCAAAGGGCTGGATGCCCACTGAAGCCACCTTGGTCGGCCTGCTTGTCGGCGATCAAATCAAACCAGCCCTCCCAAAGTCTCCATGATTTCCAGAATGCAGGACAGGACACGAACAAATGGGCAGCGTGCAGTGGCGGTCTAATAAAACGGCTCCTTCCCAAAGTCCGCCGTGACGTACCCCGTCAGTCAAGGGAGTTCTGGCTGTCATGTCAAGATGGCCTGGTCTCCCAAAGGGACGCGAACGTGGGTTAGCCTTCCAGGCTGACGCTGTGCTGGCGGCGTTTTCCACAGCGTGCTTTATGCCATGGAATGGTGGCTCTGATCCGGCCGTGTACATTGTTCCACGGGAACAATGTGTTGGAGATTCCTGGTGGTCAAAGCCTCCCATCTTCTGCCAAAAGGGTGCCTCGGCAAGCAAAGCGCACCTTATCTCAGCCTGGAAGGCTAAGCCACGTTATCGCACCTTGGAATGGCAGGTTAATCCAGTGAATCAGGGGGCAGGGGCAGGGACGTAGAGGAAAAAGGGACTGACGCAAGGGTCGCGAGGAACGAGCGCAGATGCGCCGTAGGCGGGGACAGTTTCCGATTGCGGTTTGTCGTTGTGTATTGAAATCGTGTCGTTGACCAATCGGTAACTGTGCCCGTCCAAATGACCTCGGGTTTGCGTGGGCGGTACAGTCACCCCCTTGTGGAGACACCATTTCACTGACGTGTTCGGTGGCTGTTTCATACGGGGGATACTGTCCCGTGTCGATCAGGCCGCTATTTTGAATGGATGCCCGGCGCCGGACTATTCTGGTTGTCAGGCGGTCTAACAAAACGGCTCCTTCCCAAGGTCCGCCTGGACAGGCACGCGCAGCAACGGATACCCGCCTGCGCATAGTCGCCCGGCTCGCGAGGATGGGGGCAATACCAAGACAGGATTATATTGGGCGCGAGTCCGTCCCTGCTAGTCTTCGCCGACCAGCCAATCGGCGAATTGTCCCAACAGCGGTCGGTTTTTCTTTCGAATTCTTTCCAGGGACTCTTTGGCCCGCTCGGAGCCGTTGTCGGCGGCTTTCGTGTACCAGGCTATGGCCTTTTCTTCATCCGCTTCGACGCCCCGCCCACGTTCGTAGGATTGGCCCAAGCTATGCATCGCATCGGCATGGCCCTGCTCGGCCGCTTTCGAGTCCAGGAGTACGGCGCGCTTTTCATCTTTGGGAAGAATTTTGCCCACATGAAGATAGTACGCCATCCAATGCTGTGCCTCTAGATCGTCTTGGGCGACCGCAGACTCCAGCAGCGTGATCCCGGCAACGGTATCCTTCTCGACCGCGTCACCGTTCATGTAGCGGAGTGCCAAGAGGAACTGTGCTTCAGGATTCTCTTGAGCCGCTGCTTTCTCCAGCCAATGAAGCCCCTCTGCAATATCTTTCTCGACATCCATGCCCTCTAAATAGTGGGTGCTGAGAGACAACTGAGCCTCGGCCAAGCCCTCGTTTGCCGCCCTTCGAATCCATCGAATCCCCGTTTCCGAATCGGCTTCCCGTCCTTCACCTCGCAGATAGAGATAACCCAGATAGCACTGCGCCTCGGCATTACCTTGGTCTGCGGCTTTTTGGAACCATTTTGCGGCTTCACTGAAATCCTGGTCCACGTAAGCCA
Source organism: Candidatus Hydrogenedentota bacterium (assembly GCA_024280935.1). Classification (GTDB taxonomy): domain Bacteria; phylum Hydrogenedentota; class Hydrogenedentia; order Hydrogenedentales; family JAEUWI01; genus JAEUWI01. The sequence goes on along the minus strand of JAJRPE010000243.1, from coordinate 4,728 downwards.
CGGGCTTTCCATGGTAGTACGACAGTCCAAGCTCGCATTGGGCAGGCGCGTAGTCTTGAGCCGCTGCCTTTTCGAGCCAGGCAATGGACTTTTCGAGATCGACATCTCCACGATCGGCGTTTTGATAGTGGTTGCCCAAGGAATATTGTGCTGGCGGGTAGTCCTGCGCGGCGGCTTGCTGAAAAAGTTCCAACGCCTTGGCAATATCGTTTTCCACACCCAGCCCCGATGCGTAGCAAGCCCCTAGGTTATACTGGGCTGGCGCAAAGTCCAGGTCGGCGGACCGCTGATACAATCGAGCCGCTTCACCCTCATCCTTTGGAACGCCAAGACCCGACCCAAACATGAATCCCAGGCCGTTTAAGCCGACGGCATCTTCCTGGGCGGCGGACTTCCGGTACCACGCCACGGCTTTCTCATAGTCTTGGGAGACCCCGTCACCGTCAGCATAGAGCTTTCCCAAAAGCGCTTGGGCTGGACTGTACCCTTGTGTCGCCGCCTTTTCAAGCCACGTTGCCGCTTCGGCGGCATCGGCAGGAGTGCCACGCCCTGCGTAAAGCATGACGGCGAAATAGTATTGCCCCTTGCAGTAGCCTTGTTCGGCTGACGTGCGATACCACTGGATGGCTTGGGTATCATCTTGTTCCACCGCGATGCCGTACTCGTAGAGGGAGCCGAACATCTCCTGTGCTTTGGCATCGCCGCCCTCAGCTCCTCTTTCCAGCCAATGAAATGCCTTTTCACCATCCTCAGCGGCTCCACCCTCGTTTTCAAACCGATTCAGATAGATGCCGCCGAGCGCACGCTGTGCCCGAACGTAGTCCTGCTCCGCAGCGGCGCGCAAGTGTGGCAGGGCGTGCTCTGTGTCGGGGCCGCCCTCGGCGTTCTTGAGGTAGGTACATGCTTTCTCGAAGTGTTCTTCGGGGGAAAGGGTGTTTTCCGCATGGATGCCGCCCGTGATGAGCGACGACAGGCAGAGCAACAAGCAGAGGGTGCGTACGACAGGCGTTGCCCGGTGGCGATGAAGGTGATTCGTTTGCATGGCATGTCCCCGTGGTGGATTATGCGTTCAGTAGAGGATACCACGCCGGGGGTATTTTATTCGTGACAGTACAGCATCATGGCTCTTTTACGTCCTTCCAGTATTTTCTTATTTCACCTCGGCACCAAAAACAACTATGGGTGCCACGGTCAAGCCCCGCAGGGCTTGCCCGTGCTGCAACTATGGAAACGAGGAGAACGTACCCGGTCTTGTTGTCAGGAGCACCCGCTCACGGGCAAGGGCTATCACCCCTTGTCCGTGGCACCCGTCACGGCTTGTAAACGGCGGCCTCTGTGCGGAAGATTGGGTTGTGGAAGAAATTCACGGTACGCAATTTGTCATGCATCAACCGAGACCAGGGGCTGAATATGGAATGTTTTTTTGATAACTATATAGAAAAGAATGTAGTTTGATTGAAAATATCGCGCTTAGTGTTGCGAAAACGAAAAACATGTGATATAGTCTCTAAGTTGGTGGTTTTAGTACTAGTAACAGTTATTTATCGAATACAATGGAATTTAATATCGAAAGCCTTATTTGGAGAACAATATCGTGTCGGATCATGAAATTCTTACCCTTGAAGAAGTGGCGACCTATTTGCGCGTATCGGAGCGCACTGTTTACGATTGGGCCAACAAGGGAGAGATTCCTTGCGGCAAACTGGGCACTACGTGGCGCTTCAAGCGCTCCGAAGTGGAGAATTGGGTGGACAGCAAGCTTAGCAAGCCCAATAAACCGGTGCGGACCGAAGCTATCTCGCTCGGGGATGTGCTGACACCTGACCGCGTGCTCATGCTCGATTGCGCGAAGAAGGAAGAGGCGCTCAATGCCTTGATCGACTGTCTGGCTACGGCACCCGAGGTAAAAAAGGCGGATGAACTGCGGCGTGAGGTCTTTGAGCGGGAAGAACTCATGAGCACGGGCATCGGTTTTGGTATTGGCGTACCCCATGTGCGTTTGGCCTCCGTGAAAGACCTGGTGCTGGCGGTGGGGGTCAACAAGCGCGAGATCGAAGACTACGCATCGTTGGATGAGCGGCCCGTCCAGATTATTTGCATGGTGGCCGCCCGGGACAACCAACACACCCAGTACCTTAAAGCGCTGGCCGCTATCAGTTCCCTGATGAAGGAAGCGAGCGTTCGGGATGCCCTGCTTGCTGCCAAAGACAGTGATGCGGTTTACCAACTCTTGACGCAAGGAGAGTGATGGGATGCATGACGGCATCTTGATTGTCCTGGGTACGGCCATTTTTGGCGGCACGCTGGGCGCCACGCTTTTTCAAAAGCTTCATTTTCCCCAGGTCATTGGCTACATCGTTATTGGCTTGGTAATTGGGGAAAGCGGTTTGCAGTGGGTGGGCCGCGAGGAAGTAGCCCAACTGGAGTACATGAACCTCTTCGCCCTCGCAATTATCGGATTTCTGGTGGGCGGGGAATTGCACCGGGATACCTTTAAGCAGTACGGGCGGCAGTTTCTCGCTATCGTGCTTGGGGAAGGGGTGGGTGCCTTTCTGCTCACGGGCACAGCGGCGACCATCGTGGTCTATCTCGTCATTGGGAATTGGATGGCGGCAACGGCTGCGGGCGTGGTCTTTGGGGCCATCGCCTCGGCGACGGATCCCGCGTCGACCTTGGATGTGCTCTGGGAGAACAGGGCGCGCGGGGTGCTCACGACGACCCTGATAGCAATTGTTGCCCTAGATGACGCCCTCGCCATGGCCCTCTACGCCTTTGGCACCAGCATTGCCCAGATGCTTACCGGGCAGTCCGTTTCCGTGGCTGCGGAGCTAATCAAGATTTCCATCGAACTGGGTGGCGCCTGCGCCTTGGGTGCCCTTGCGGGCATCGTCAACAAGGCCCTCTTTCGCTGGCTTCATCAGCCCGAAAAGGCCCTCGCCCTGACTGTCGGACTCATCCTGCTTGTCATCGGAATCTGCCAACTCGCCCACATGGATGTTATCATCGCGACGATGGCTTTTGGCGCGGTCTTAATCAACGTTGCCCCGCTGCGGAGCAAGAACCTCTTCACGACAGTCCGCTCCTTTTCGACGCCTATCTACGTGCTCTTTTTCGTGCTTGTGGGTGCGCGGTTGGCCGTAACCCAAATGCCCGGGTGGCTTTGGGGCCTGGTGGCGGTCTACGTGGTATGCCGTAGCGTCGGGAAAATGGCGGGTGCCTATTTTGGCGCAAAGATTTCCGGGGCCGACCCGGTGGTTCGGAAATACACGGGCCTAGGTCTCTTTGCGCAAGGCGGCATTGCGGTGGGCCTTTCCATCATGGCGGCACAGCACCTGGGTGACATTCCCGTTGGACCCGATATGATGCTGGGCGACCTCATTATCTTTACCGTTACCGCGACGACCCTTGTTGTTCAACTCACCGGCCCCTACCTTATTCGGATGGCGGTCCGTCTGGCTGGCGAAGTGGGCCGAAACGTGACCGAGGAAGACGTGGTTGAATCCCTGCGTGTTGACGAGGTGATGGATGCTACCCTTGAGACTATTGGCGAGAATACACCAGTGACCACGGTGTTTGAGAAATTTTCCGACGAGGAGTATATGCAGCTGCCCGTGGTTGATAACGATAATAAGGTGGTGGGCATTGTGACCCTCGATGGCCTGCGGGAAATCTTCGGAAACCAGGACACGTGGGAATGGCTCGTCGCACGTGACGTGGCCCAGGACTTGCCCGAAACGGCTGCCGCCGGCGATTCCCTCAGCGATGCTATCCAGGCGATGCGCGAAATGGGCGTTGAGCATATGCTCGTGTTGAAAGGCGGCGAGGAAGGCCGGTTCGCTGGTATGCTTGACTCACGCAAGACCAAGCGGGTGCTTCACAAGCTTCTGTTGGAGCGACAAAAAGTTACGGCAGCAGCGTAAGTAGTTTGAAGGGTGAAGTTTGAAGGGTGAAGTTTGAAGGGTGAAGTTTGAAGGGTGAAGTTTGAAGGGTGAAGTTTGAAGGGTGAAGTTTGAAGTTTGAAGGGTGAAGTTTGAAGGGTGAAGTTTGAAGGGTGAAAGGAGGAGTGAGATGTCATATGTCTACTTTTCTGTCCATTCAGTACTCGGGTTTCCGAAAGGAATTCCTGTGCGACAAGGGGTGTGCGCGATGACGCAGGGAGAGGTATAACCATGACTCCGGATACGGAGTTGCAGCGGTACCCGGAAAGCGCCTCGGCTTGCCTTGTAAAGAGCATGTTGCTTCAAGAGGGCATCCCCGCAACCGTACATCGCGTAAGCCGCTACGCCGGTATGGGCGGGGCGGGCTACGTGCTCCGCGTAAACTCAAAAAACCTTGCGAAGGCCCGGGCGCTCCTGAATAAGAAAGATGCCGGGGTTGATATGGACGAGTATGTCGATGAGGATGACAACTCCTATCGACGATGTCCCGGATGTCGCTCGGTGATGGTGGTGCGGGAGCCGCTCAATGGCACACAACGCTCCCTGGTTATCTGGACCTTTGGCGTGGGGTTTCTTTTTATGCGGAAAAGCTTTCGCTGCGAGAAGTGCGGGGAGCGGTGGACGGGGCGTTAGGAAGTTTGAATAGTGAAATCAGTAACCACCGGCAGAGCCGGGGGTATGAGGAGGGCCCCTAAAAGGGGCCGGTGTCACCGGTAAAACCGAAAATACGAGTGCTCTTTTAATCCACGAAGTGGATGACGGAACTTAGCCCAGTGTGTAGCGAGGTACG
>JAJRPE010000242.1 GCA_024280935.1 Candidatus Hydrogenedentota bacterium | reverse complement strand
TGGGATGGGAGTTGACGAATAAAGAAGCGCGGGCGATTCATCCCAGGATAAATCGCCCGCGTTGTGGTTTTCGATTGTCGCTGCGATTACAGGCCCAAGTCCTTGTCGGTCACCGCGCCTTCGGAGGCCGAGGACACGAGCTTGGCATATTTTGCGAGCACGCCGGTCTTGTAGCGGGGCTTGGGAGCTTTCCACTTCGCGCGCCGTTCCTTGATGACTTTCGCGGGCACGTCGAGGCTGATGGTGCGCTTCACGGCATCGATGGTGATGGGGTCGCCGTTCTTGATGAGGGCGATGAGACCGCCCTGCTGGGCTTCCGGGGTGATATGGCCGACGACGAAGCCGTGGCTGCCGCCGGAGAAGCGGCCGTCGGTGATGAGGGCGACGTCTTCACCGAGGCCCTTGCCCATGACGGCTGCGGTCGGGGCGAGCATCTCGCGCATGCCGGGTCCGCCGGTGGGGCCTTCATAGCGGATGACGATGACGTGGCCCTTCTTGATGGTGCCGTCGAGGATCTTCTTGAGCGCGTCCTCTTCGGAGTTGAAGCAGCGGGCCTTGCCGGTGAACTTGGTGCCTTCGTTGCCGGAGATCTTGGCGACGGCGCCGGTTTTGGCGAGATTGCCATAGAGGACCACGAGGTGGCCGTCGGCCTTCTTCGGGTTGTCGAAGCTGCGGATAACGTCCTGGCCCTTGGGGTAGGGCTTCACGCCCATGAGATTCTGGGCGAGGGTCTTGCCGGTGACGGTGAGGCAGTCGCCGTGGAGGAGGCCCTTGTCGAGGAGCATCTTCATGAGGGGGGGCAGTCCGCCGATTTTGACGAGCTCGTTCATCATGTATTTGCCGCTGGGCTTGAGGTCGGCCAGCACGGGCACCTTCTTGCCGATGCGCGTGAAGTCATCGAGCTTGAGCTTGACGCCCGCATCGTGGGCGATGGCGAGGAGGTGGAGGACGGCGTTGGTGGAGCCGCCGAGGGCCGTGACCACGGTGATGGCGTTCTCGAAAGCTTTCTTCGTGAGAATGTCGAGGGGCCGGATGTTTTTCTTGATGCAGTTCAGCACGGCGGCACCGGCCTCGCGGCAGTCCTGGGCCTTGTCCTTGGAGATGGCGGCCTGGGCGGAACTGTTGGGCAGGCTGAGGCCGAGGGCCTCGATGGCGGAGGCCATGGTGTTGGCCGTGTACATGCCGCCGCAGGAGCCGGGTCCGGGGATGGCGCAGGTTTCGACTTCCTTCAGGCCCTTGGCGCTGAGGCGGCCGTTGGCGTGTTCGCCCACCGCCTCGAAGACGGACACGATGTCGACGGGCTCGCCCTTGTGATCGCCCGGCATGATGGTGCCGCCATAAACGAAGACGGCGGGGCGGTTCAGGCGGGCCATGGCCATGACGCAGCCGGGCATGTTCTTGTCGCAGCCGCCGATGGCCACGAAGCCGTCAAGGTTTTCACAGGCGATGACCGTCTCGATGGAGTCGGCGATAACTTCGCGGGAGACGAGGGAGTATTTCATGCCCTCGGTACCCATGGAGATGCCGTCGGAGATGGTAATGGTATTGAAGATGATGCCTTTTCCACCGGCCTTGTTCACGCCCAGTTCGGCCTCCCGCGCCAGCATGTCGATGTGCATGTTGCAGGGGGTGACCATGCTCCACGTGGAGGCGACACCAATCATGTTCTTCTTGAAATCTGCATCGCCAAAGCCGACGGCCCGCAGCATGGAACGGCTCGGTGCGCGCTCGGGGGATTCAGAAATCTGCTTGGAATACTGGCGGTCGGCCTTGACCTTCTTGGTGCCTTTGGCCATGGGTGCTCTCCTTCTGTGTGGTCCTGGAATTAGGCGATACACGTGCTCGCAAGAACACGGGACATGCATACTGGGGAAAGGGGATTATAGCAGTTGTCCGTGGGAAATTCAGAATAGTGAATTTAGAATGGAGAATTGTGAATTCGGGCGGCTGGCGGCTGGGCCAGACCTGATTCAAGGGCGCGGTGATGAATGGGAGCGCGGGCGGCCCGCCTGCATTGCGTGCCGAGTGCACGCAGTGGTGGACTTGGTGGACGGCGTGGAGCGCCGCCGTTCTTTCTCGTTTAACGAATCGATTGCAACCGAGAGCAACGTACAGGCCACGTCGGCGTTGGACGCATATCAACCCTATCGAACGTGCCGCACGATCCCGAGGCACGAGGGTTCGTGCGTGTGCGAAGTCCCCGTACCCGCAAGCTCCCCCGCGTAGTCGTGGCACCCTTATGGCTTTTTCTACGAAGCGTGCTCGATGAAAATCAGGGTGTCGCCCGCCTTGATGGTAAACGTGGGGTTGGGGTGGCGCGTGTAGTCGCCATCAGGGTGCCGGACGGCGACGATTAGATGGGGGTGGTCCCGTTCGCTTTCCACGAAACCAACGGTCTGATCGGCGTAGTGGGCACCCGGCTGCACACGATGTTCCACCAGGTGAACGCCCAACTGGGCCAAGTCGTCGTTGAGTCCGCTTTTGGTTTCCAGGTTGTCGAGCAAATGGGCGGTGGTCGGCTGGACGATCATATTGGCGATTCGGAGGCCGCCGATGGCGGCGGGGAGAACCACCTGATCCGCGCCCGCCTGGCGTAGCTTCTTTTCGGTCGAAGGCACCTCGCCCCGGGCCATGATATGGAGCTTTGGGTTCATATTGCGGGCACTCAGGGTGATGAAGACATTCATGGCGTCGTTGGGCAGCACCGTGGCCAGGGAACGTGCGTGCTCGATACCGGCGAGGGAGAGAATTCGCTCATCGGTGGCGTCCCCTTCGAGTACCAGATAATCGCGGAGGCACGCGGATTCCACCCGGTCGGCGCCCAATTCCACCACGACGAAGGGGTGCTTGCTCAGGGACAGTTCCCGGGCGATGATTTGTCCCATGCGCCCGAAACCGCAAATCACCGCGTGCCCCCGGAGTTTTTCGATTTCCTTCGCCCGTTGGCGCTCACCCAGTTTCTTGTCCATTTCACCGGCCATAACCATTTGTATAAATCCTCCCGATACGTAAACCAACGAAGTGCATCCCACGAGGATGATGCCAATGGTAAAGAGCTTCAGCACACCGGAATCCAGTGTGACGGTTTCTTCATAGCCTACGCTGAACACGGTGATGACCACCATGTAGGCCGCTTCCGTCAAGGTTGCGCCTGTGAGCATATACCCCGCCGTCCCGACGCAAAACGTGGCAAACAAGACGGACAGACCAGTGATTATTCTGTGAGATGGGGTTTGCATAGTTCCTTGCTACTTGCACGATTCACGTGTGCATTTACTCCGCCACGCTTTCTGGCTGCGGTGTGAGAACTACGTCGCCGAGCGCAATGATAGAGGCGTGACGTTCCTGGTTCCACACTTTTTCAAAGGTATAGCTGTACGAGCTCGCGTTGTATTTTGGATGAGTTAGCGTAATCTCGATGGTACCCGCGTTGTGATCGGATCGAATGTGTCCCAACGGACCTACACGCTGACACCACCCCACAAATTCATCGTGACCGATCCTCCCGCTGTCGTTTGACGTAGAAACTTCGGCGTGTTTCCGGGCGGTGAACCCGTTGTCTTCCACCGCTAGCGATACCGACACGTCGGGTATCGATGCGCCGGTGTCTGCGTCCGTCACATTACCTGTGATCGATACACGCATACCGCTTGTCCTGTAGGTCACACAACCCGAGAAGCCTATCGCCATGAAGAGAAGTGTCAGTCCGACCAATCCACATTGCTTCATCTGAATTCCTCCGTCGTGTTGCGAGACAATGCTATGGCCTATTCCGTCACTAGCTTTGTCGCAGTGGCTTCTGGCGGCTTCAGGTAGTTGTCCATCCAGCCGTACATAAGTTGCCGGGTTTCATGGGGTACGCTGTGACCGCGCCCATGGGTGAAGAAGGCATAGTTTTCCGGTGCTTCCACAATGTCATAGAGCTTCGCGATGCTCAGCATCATAAGGACGCGCTGCCGCTGGGTGCCAGGATTGCCGTCGTTGAGGGCCATGATTTGCAGCATGGGGCGGGGTGCGACGAGAGCGACCATGTGGTGAAAATCGATGGGGGGAAGTTCGTTGTTCAGCAGGCCGGGGCGCAGGTGCTTGAAATAGACGTACCAGTGGTCGCGTGCCCAATTGATGACACCGGGATTGTGTCGAAAGGACGGCGCGGCGCAATTGGAGGCGGCTGCCTTGATACGTTCATCGTAGGCCGCGAGGAAGATGGAGCCGTGACCGCCCAGGGAGTGGCCGAGCACGCCGATCTTCTCCGCGTCCACCTCGGAGAGGGTTTCCAACACATCGATGGCGATGCTGTGCTCATAGGTGAACTTGCCCACGGCGGTCCAATTCGGATGTTTCTCGTAAAATGCGGTGGTGTCGTAGGCTCCCTTCTCCGGGATGCGATGGCCCGAAACGAAGTGCTCGGGAGCGATGACCACGTAGCCCCGACGGCAAAGATGATCGAGGTAGGCCTTGTTCGGGTTTTGCACCAGGCCGACAGCCCGCTTGGCACCCTCGGCGAAGGTGCCATGGAGCGCCACCACGGCGGGGAGTTTGCCCTTGGTTTCCAAGGGGATGCCCAGATAGGCGTGGGCGCGTTCATCCGCTTCCACGGCGTAGCTGATGAGCTTGCGCGTGTAGATACCCTCAACAATAACCGACTCGTGAATTTTGAGGTCCAGCGGGGGCTTTTCCGGTTTGTATTGGTCGCGGAGAAGGTCGAGGAACTCCTGTTTTATGATAGGGCGTTGTTTGTCCCAATCGGTTTTGGAAGTGGTACCCTCGGTGAGATCGGTCCACGACGATTCAATGGGAGGCACGGCCATGAGGGAATTGGGTGCTGCATCGGCGAAGCCGGACGTGGCGAAGGGCAGACTGATCACAACAAGGATTAGATAGCGTCTTATTTCCAAGAAAACTCTCCTTCCGGTGGACACAGTGGACCTGCCAGGCAGAGTACACTGGCGATGTCCACGTAATCCACTCGCTAGAAAAATCAGCTAGAAAAATCTAGAAAAATCAGTTGACGAATGCCAATAATTGGGGGTAAACTAAAGACAGTAAGCTGCGTGGAAAGGAGGGTTTGTTCGTTCTGTACGCAGAACTTGGAACTCTGGGCCGTTCTTGGTATAACGGTCATATGGGGTGTCGTTCGAGGCGTGTAGTCTGGGCGGGGAGATACCCTTTGTGGGGTTCGTAAGTTGGCTGGGTGCTGCCCGGTTCTTGCGTTTCGGTATACCATTTCTCCGACGGTTTGTTCCGTGGGGGGGATCCAGGGGATGTGACCTGTACATCGGTCATCGAGTGCGGGATCAGATTCCATGTCTGTTTGTTGTATCTCAGAGTCGGGGGGACTTGCTGCTCTCAGGAAGGTGGAGTTCTGTATGAAAATTCCGGGGACGGTGGTGTGTGTGTTGCTTAACGGCATCCTGTTTTTTTCTGGCACAGCCTTTTCCACACCACCCAACAACAAGAATGTGGGAAGCAGTCCGGTCGCGGCAATAAAGGCCCGACCGCTTTCCTGCGTAGTGCCGCCATCATCTTACAAGGAAGTCAGCCAAAGAGGCTTGGAAGAGATCCTGGCTGCGCTTTCAGGTAACAAGAGCACTGAGAAGCCGCGAATTTCAAGGACTAAGCGGGGCTTTGTTCGCTTCATCGGAGCGCCGCCGGGTGCCTATTTCCAGGCCAAGAGTACTGCCGGTGCTAGCGACCCTGAGTCCATCGCCAAAACGCTGGTTTCGGATTTTGCCAGCGCGTTTCATGGCAAAAGCAAAGCCATCGATTTTGACACCGACCAGATAACGGCTAAGCTTTGGGGAACCTACGTTCGCCTTCGGCAAGTCTACTCGGGGGTGCCGGTCTATGGCGCTGAGATCGTGGTGCAGGTGGGTAAAGAGGGGGGCGTGCGGAGTGTTCTCAGCGACATCATGCGTGATCCGCAACCCTTTGAGTCGGGCAAGATCGCCCTCGATCCTGCTATCGCTTCCTCCAACGCTGCGGGTGAGGCCCTAGCCTCCCTTCAAGATGGATACCCTGCTGTCGATCTGGAGACCACCCAGCCGGAGTTGATGATTTATGTTCCCGAAATTATCGGAAACAGGGGTGCGCCGTGCCTGGCTTGGATTCTTGAAGTGCGTGATCCAGAAGCCAAATTCGTGCGCGAAAAATTCATTATTAACGCCCAGTCGGGTACGGTTCTTTTTCATTATACCCTTATCATGCATGCCAAGAATCGCCAGATTTATGATGCCAACGGCGGGTCGCAGGGTACTCTTGTTCGGGCCGAGGGTGATGCCGTTTCCTCGCTCACGGACGTAAATCAAGCCTATGACTACTTTGGCGACACCTACGACTTTTACCTGAGCACCCACAACCGGGATAGCGTGGACGGGCAAGGAGCGGCCCTGAATGCCACGGTTCGTTTTTGTCCAGAGGGTGGGCCGTGCCCTTATCCGAATGCTTACTGGAATGGCGAGGCCATGTTCTTTGGCGAGGGCTATTCGGCGGCTGACGATGTTGTGGGGCACGAATTGACCCATGGTGTCACCCAGTTCACATCGAATCTACAGTATGTAAACGAGTCTGGTGCACTGAACGAATCCTTCTCGGATGTGTGGGGCGAATTCATCGATCTTACGAATGCCGGCGGCAATGATTCCGCTGGTGTTCGTTGGCTTATGGGGGAGGATGTTCCCGGCAGCGGTGCCGTGCGAAGCATGGCCGATCCACCCCAATTCAACAACCCCGACTCCATGGGAAGCCCCCATTTTTACCGGGGGCAGGAAGACAATGGCGGGGTCCATATCAACAGTGGGGTGAGTAATAAGTTCTGTTATCTTCTGACGGACGGAGACACGTTCAACGGGCACACGGTCTCAGGCATGGGTATAGCCAAAGTAGCCGAACTCTACTATGCCGTGCAAACTGCCGGGTTGACGCGCCACTCCGATTATGCAGACTTTTATAATCAACTGGTCCAAGCCGCCATTAACTTGGGTTGGAGTGCTTCTGATCGCACGAATCTCGACGCAGCAAGCCGGGCTGTCGAAATCCGGCAAGGCCCCCCGCCCGTCACCGGATTCGCAGCAACAGTGCAGCCGGGGAGCACCGATGTCGTCTTAAACTGGACCAATCCTGCCGAGCAAGGTTTTTCAAAAGTTATCATCCGCCGAAAGGCAGACGTTTACCCTGGCAGTTCCAGCGATGGTGACTTGGTTTATGAAGGCACAAATACGAGCGTTACCGATGCGGCCTTGACCGATGGGGTGACCTATGGATACGCCGCCTTTGCGCAATACGACACTGGCGAGGTATCCCGGGCAGCATTGGCATACGCCGTTGTGGGCCAATCCTCCGCCAGCGACTTTCTGGTCGAGTTCTTCGAGTTTGCCTTCGAGAACGATACCGAGTATCACTCCTTTATTTTTATTCCCGACGGCTCCAGTCGCTACTACGAAGTCAGCCGTTCCCAAGCCACCGCTTTCCCCGTGGATGTTACCGGGCTGACACCGGAAGTCATTGGCGACGACGATTTTATTGGTTTTAACCTGGGCACGGGACAGGAAGTCTATTTGTACGGCACTGCGTATAACCAATTGTTTCTTGGAAGCAACGGCTATATTACCTTTGGACAGGGGGATACTACATACACGGAAGGCGTAATTGATCACTTCGCCTTACCCCGTATTTCGGGCCTTTTCGCAGACTTGGCTCCAGATCAGGGCGGTTCCGTCACCACCACCGCCTTGGATGACCGTATCGTTATCACCTTCGAGAACGTGCCGGATTGGTGGTGGCTCACGGAATTCAGCATACTGTCGTCAAACAATGTTCAGATCGAACTATTCTTCAACGGTATAATCCGTATCACCTATTTGAACATTGACTATCCCTATGGTCTCGTGGGGCTATCGCCCGGATTGAATGTTCCCGACGAGTCAATTCCTGAAACTAATTTTAGCCAGTTACCCCAACTCTCGACACCGGACAAAGACTATTTTTTCGAGATTTTCACCGATTCTGATGTTGATCTGGACCATCGCAAGTTTACCTTGACCCCGGATGGGTCGAATAGTTTCTATGCGGTCACCCAGGAAACAGCCGTGGATTTTCCGACGAATCCTTCTTCTGCCACACCGGTTTCGCTTACCGATGATTCCTATTCGGAGGTTATATTATCGGCGGGAAAGACGGTTCCCTTCTATGGAACTAACTACGACAGGCTGTACATCGGTAGTAATGGCTACATTACCTTTGGTGCAGGGGACAACTCCTACGTGTCCCGTTTTTGGAGCCACTACGCTGGTCAGCGGCTCTCTGCTCTCTTTACCGATCTGAATCCTGAAGCAGGCGGGACTGTTTCATTCTTGTCTCTTTCTGATCGATGCGTTGTGACCTATGAAAATTTACCCGAATACGATGCGCCAGCGGATTTAGCCACCGACAACAGCTTTCAGGTCGAATTCTTCTTCAACGGTACGATTACAGTAACTTATCTCGCTATTGCACCCGTTGGTTCTACATTCCACTCCGTAGTTGTTGGCTTGTCGAGAAATGAGACTTTACCTTTGACGTTTAATGAAAGCGACTTTAGCTCGTATATGGATGTTGGGGGCGAAGGCGAAGGCGAAGGTGAAGGTGAAGGTGAAGGTGAAGGTGAGGGAGAAGGTGAGGGAGAAGGTGAAGGTGAAGGAGAAGGTGAAGGTGAAGGTGAAGGTGAAGGTGAAGGAGAAGGAGAAGGAGAAGGAGAAGGAGAAGGAGAAGGTGAAGGTGAAGGTGAAGGTGAAGGAGAAGGAGAAG
>JAJRPE010000241.1 GCA_024280935.1 Candidatus Hydrogenedentota bacterium | reverse complement strand
TTGGTCTTTTTGCGTGATCCACGTGCCTTTGGATGACTTGTCGCGCACTTTGTGTCGGGTAAGAAAACCCGACCTCCTCCCGCAGGAGTACGGACTTTCCAGTCCGTAATAAGGTGAGCGCGATGCCAGCACAGGCCTTTTGGTGTTCTTGTGTGACCGACGTGCCTTTGGCTGACTTGTTGTGGGCTTTGTGTCGGGTAAGAAAACCCGACCTCCTCCCGCAGGAGTACGGACTTTCCAGTCCGTCACAAAGGCCGCCTCGCGCGCGCAAATGCCCCTTGGTCTTTTTGCGTGACCGACGTGCCTTCGGCGGACTTGTTGTGGGCCTTGTGTCGGGTAGGAAAACCCGACCTCCTCCCGTAGGAGTACGGAACTCCTATTTTTCGCTGAGGAACTCCACCATGCCCTTGATGCCGCCCAGCGTCATGTCTTCCATGTGGAAGATGTCGCGAATTTGGTTGACGGTGTATGCACCGTAGGTATTGTCCCACGTGTCTTTCGAGAGGGGATTGAGCCAGCAGGTGTGGGGGAAGCGGTCGGCAAAGCGGTTGAGCCAGTAGAGGCTGGGCTTTTGCGCGCGTCCGCCGTAGTTGGAGATGGCGCCGCCGTGGGTGACGAGTTCTTCGGGGGCCATGGAGGCGTCCCCGAGGATGACGACCCGGGTGTCGTTGCGGCGTTGGAGGAGTTGCTCGGTGGGGTGGGCGCGGAGCCGTCGGAAATCGGTCCACACGTTTTCGTAGATGGTGTTGTGAAAGTAGTAGATCTTCAGGTCTTCGAAGCGTTCGTGGAGTTTGGAGAACAGGAGGCGGGTTATCTCCACATGGGGTGTCATGGAGTAACCGCCGTTGTCGATGAGAAGGACCACGCTGATCTTGTCGCGCAGGTCCCGCTCAAAACAGAGCTCGATGTCTCCGCCGTTACGGGCGGTCCTGCGGATGGTCTCGTCCAGATTCAGCAGGTCGCGAGGCCCCTCGTTCTTCATGTGCTTCATGGTTTCGAGGGCTTGTCGGAGGTTTTCCGCACGGAGCTGTTGCTTATCGGAGTACGTCACGTAGCGACGGTCGCCGATGACCTTCAAGGCGCTCCGATTTTTTGAGGCACCATCAACGCGGACGCCCCGCTCGGAATTGCCACTGTGTCCAAAGGGGGAATTGCCCTTCGTGCCGATCCACTTGCTGCCGCCATGGTGGGCCTCCATCTGCTCCTTCATCGTCTCCCAGAATTTATCCATCAACTCGTCGGGGTCATAGTTCCAGATGGCTTTCTTCGGAATTTTTCCATCGGCAATTTGTTGCTGGAGCCATTCACGGAATTGTTTCGTATTGAAGAGTTCATAGTCCCCTTCGGCTACGGCGGGCACGTCAATGCCATAGAAGTAAAAGCAGAAGGCCCGTTCGAAGGCATCCATGTGGTCCACTTTGCGCACAAAGACCAGCCGGGAGAAGACGAAGAGATCGTCCAGATTCTGTACGATGCCTTTTTCGAGGCCGTCGTTGAGCTCCAACAGATCCTTGGGACTCACCGGCACGCCATAGTCGCGAAGGAGGTAGACGAAGTTCACAAAGAGGGCGTTGTTGTAATCGGGCAAGACCGTGCTCATTAGTAGCGGCCACCGCCGGGCTTGTTGGCACCTCGATAACGGAGGATGTCGCCCGCGCGCTTCAAGAGGGCACCGGTGAGGGGTGGCATCTCGGGCGTGGGTACCTGGCCCGTGGCCTCCAGCGCGCCTATCCAGTCGAGGAGTTCGCTGGTCGCCGGGGGTTTCTCGAAGCCGCGCTCCCGAAGCTCATAGAAGATGTTCATGGCTGCTTCCAGTAATTTGGGGCTGGTGGTGGGGTAATGGAGCTTCACGATCTCCCGCATGTCTTCTTTCGACGGGAAGGCGATATGGTGACAGTAGCAGCGCCGCAGGAAGGGGTCGGATAGCTCGCGCTTGGCATTGGAGGTGATAAAAATGGCCGGGCGTATGTCGGCCTTGATGGTGTCGTTCACCTCGCGAATGGTGAACTGGCACTCCTCCAGAATATCCAGGAAATTGTCCTGCACGTCCGATTCCGTCTTATCGACTTCATCCAGCAACAGCACCACTTTTTTGTTGGCCCGAACGGCCCGGCCAATGGGACCCCAGATGACGTAGTCGTAGAAGTTCTCGACATTTCGCCCCGACTCGCCCCCACCGAATCGGGCATCGTTGAGGCGCAGGACCGTATCCTGCGTGTAGCAGGCCTCTTCCCCCTTTATGGTGGATTTGCAGCGGAGCATCTCCACCTCCATCCCCAGGGAGCGCGCCACTTCCAGGGCCAACTGGGTCTTGCCCGTGCCCGCTTCCCCGGTCAGGAGGAGGGGCTTTTCCATGGTCAGCGCGATATTGACGATGGATTTGAGCTCCGGGTCGAGGTAATACTGGTCCGTGCCTTCAAAATGCTGGGTCGTCATGAGGGGATTGTATACTCCGTGGTGCCTGGGGTAGTGAGTTTGCTTGCCTATACGAGTTCTTTGAAGACTTCTTCAAGCACGCTCAGTCCTTCCCGGAGGGCATCTTCTGTGATGACGAGGGGCGGACAAATCTTTACCGCGCCACCGCCGACGCCCACGGGCGCGAAGAGGAGCAGGCCCCGCTTGTAGCAGTTGTAGACCACGTTCCAGGCGAGGTCGGAATCGGGGTCCGTGCCGGTGCTTCCGGGACGGCACTGGAGCGAACACACAAGGCCGACCGCGTCGTGGGTGCCGATGCGGCCCTTGGAGGCCGAGGCGATGGACGCGGCGCCTTCTTTTAATACGGACTCAAGTTTCGCCGCATGCTCGATGAGGCCTTCCTTCTTGATGACCTGCAAGTTGGCGAGGGCACCGGCTGCTGCGATGGCGTTGGCGGAGTGGGTGCTGGTCATCTCGCCGGGGCCGTACATGCACATGAGTTCTTCCGTGCCGACGACGGCGGAGAGGGGCGTGCCGCCGGATATGCCTTTGCCGCAGGCCGCGAGGTCGGGCACGACACCCAAGTGCTGGAATCCGAAGGCCTTTCCCGCACGGCCAAAGCCTGCCTGCACTTCGTCGAAAATCAAGAGGGCCTGGTTCTTGTCGCACCACCGGCGGAGTTCCTGGGCATAGGTGGCGGGCATGAGGGTGGCATTGCACCCCTGAAAAGTCTCTGTCATTACACCACAGACTTGCTCCGGCTTAATGCCCTGGGCCGCGAGCGCGTCTTCAAAAACCTTAAAGCTCACGTCTTCCTGGCGGTAGCCATCCGGGAAGGGGACGTTTACGAAACGGGGATCCAAATCGCCCATCCACGTTTTCAAGCCGGGGATGCCACCGGCGAATTGTGAACCCATGGTACGGCCATGAAAGGCGTTGGTGAAAGTAATCAATACCGATTTCTTCTTGCCGCCGATTTCCATGCCTTTGGTGCGGGCCAGTTTGATGCAACACTCGGTCGCTTCCGAACCGGTGGTCAGGAGGAAGATGCGCTTGAGGGGTTCGGGGAGGTAGCCTTGGATTTCTTCGATTAGCTGGGCACGGATCTCCGTGGGGAAGGCGTAGGCGTAATACATGCCCTTTTTCGCCATGTTGGTGATGGCCTCGCAAATCTCCGGGCGTCCGTGCCCGCTGGACGTCACCAGTACGCCGCTGGAAAAATCGAGCCACTGGTTGCCATAGGCATCGCACATGTACTCCCCGGTGCCGTGGTCCCAGAGGATGGGGGGTTGGCCGCCCATGCTGCGGGGTTCAATCGCACGAAGACGTTCCAGCAGGGGAACGGATTCCGGTGCGGGCAAGGCGGTGCAGATCTTCCGGTGTTGCGTGTTGACCGGGGTTACGTCTTCGGGAACTAGGGGGAATTCTTTGGTTGCCATGGTGTGGATTCTCCTGCGGATAAAGATGAACGCGGTTGCCCGCTGTAGGTTCTGAGGGGTGGTCGTCTATTGTCCCAAATTGTCGGGCGCTCAATCCAGCCATTTCGCCAACGCTATTCCACACGAACACGGCAGAGGCATTCCCCAGCCATCCCGGAATAAATATCTTAGCTGAACTAAACGGCTTCGCCGTAAATCTATGTCGCCGTTACTCAAACATCAATCCAGTTGAACGTGCCGCACGATCCTGAGGGACGAAGGTTCGTGCGCTTGGAGCAACAGTACCGTGATATTCCCAAAGCCCTCTGCGCACGAACCCGTCAGGACTCGTTGATACTCGCCTTTTTGGGATCGTGCGGCACGACTGTTATTCGTAGCCGTCCTTTTAAGCACCCCGCGTTTAGTCCAACGGGGTTTCTAAGTCGGCAAGCGACTGAAAAACAATTACTCGTTTTAGCTGAGAGGACTGCGATAAAAAACAAGAAAATTCTCAGGGGCGAGGACCATAAGTCTTGGTTGTGGCCCTGCCACCTTAGCGGTTTCCCGCTGCCCGTTCTTGCAACATCGCCACGAAAGCCCGTTGGGCCTTGGACTGGTAGGCCCCGCGCCGCCATATCGCGCCCAGCGTCACCTCGGGCAGACCCGTCATGGGAATCGACCGGAGCGCGTGGTCGTCGGGCCGCACCACCATCTCGGGTAACAGGGAAATACCCACGCCTTCGGCCACGAAACGCTTAATCACCTCGAAACTGCCGCTGTCCACCACCACCTGCGGGGTAAAATTGTATTCGGCAAAGTAGCGCCGCAGCAGGACCCCGGTCCGGGTCGCCTCTTCCAGCAGGACGAAGGACTCCGCCGCGAGAGTTTCCAATGACACGCGGGAACGTCCGGCCAAGGCATGGCGCTCGGGCACCACAACCACGAAGCGCTGTCGGAACAACGACGTTTCCTCCAGTTCGGGATGCTCCGTCGGCAGGGTGACGATGCCCAAGTCCAGGGTGCCGTCGAGTACCCGTTCGGCAATGGCATCAGAACTGCGGTTCACCAGCACAAGCCGCGTCTCCGGCATCCGTTCGGAAAACTCCCGCACCAAAGGCGGCAGCACGTAGAGGGCGGTCGTATCACTCGTCCCCACCCGAAGCTCCCGGCTCGCCACCGACTCAAAATCCGCCACTTCATGGGAAAGGTTCTCTACCGACTGGAGGATCTCCGTGCCCTGCGCGTAGATCAACGCCCCCATGGGCGTGGGCCGTCCCGTCTTTCGCTCAATAAGCGAATGGCCCACCTCCCGCTCCAACGATTTCAATTGCTGGCTAATCGCGGGCTGGGAACGATGCAGCCGTTCCGCCGCCGCACGGAAGCTGCGGAGTTCAACAATGGCGCAAAGGCAGCGTAGGGCATCAAGAGTCATGAGGATTTCGCTTGGACTAATTGGTCGGCCAACAACGTATCATTCTTCACTTCGCCGCCGCCGCTTCAGCCCGACTCTCACGCTCTTCCATCCAGCCCGTCTCCTGAGTAATATCTAAGTTCCATTGAGGGGACCACTTTTTCTCAACAAGGAAGGCCACATCGGAATCAGTCGAATACACCTTGATAGCGTTGGTGGCCCGGTATTCGCCCGCGCCCAAAATGCCCTTGGCGTGTGGCCCGGTTCCTTCAACGTCAATAGGGAGCTCCAAAACCATTTCCACGTGGTCCCCGTTGGTAACCATGAACGTTTGGTTCGACTGAAAACCGAAATAGATCTTGTCATTCGATTCCTCGTCCGCACATCCGAGTTCGTCCCAATCCTCAGAGATGATTCCCTTATCGAAAACGGTAATAAGCTCTTCTCCATCAACACCATGAATACGGAGCGTCAGCGTTCCGGCAAGATAAGCCGCACGCTCTTCAAAAACCCAATGATACTCCGTCTGCTCCAGGGGCAGCTTAAAGTAGATGACTCTGGGCGCGGGCGTTGGATTGATCAACGCCTCCAGTTTCTGGGGTGCCTCTGGCACAAGAAAGTACACAAGAATTAGAAAATACACGGCGTACTCAAAAAATCTAAATTTCGCAGTAAATAAACCCCAATATTTTTTTCGCATAACTTGCTCCCAACCCTTTTTCGAGAAAGGCCTCGTTACTTCAGTGCCAGCCGCAAGATTACCAATACACAGGCAGGCTTCCCCTTAATCTTACGATATTGGCCTGGGAAAATTGTATCCATACTCATTCTATCCAGGCAGCACTCATATTTCGCCACCAGGCCTCAGTTTTATGAAAATCTCGCCCGCACATAATATAATAATTTATTATCACTTTCATTATATTATTTCATTGGACTTATGCAAGGGGCGGGCCGTATCCTTGTCGTGACAAAAGGAGAGCACAACCACTATGTCGCCCTTTCAGGGCTGTTAGTTATTTCTTCATTCTGACCCAGGGCGTTGCCCTGGGCTAACCTGTTATGCCCCTTCGGGGCGCTGGCCCCATCATCAAAGGCTATATATAATAGCTTCTCTACCGTTCCATGCGTTCGAAGCCAAGTTGTCCGTTAAGTAAACCAATGTGGACTTCGCCCACAACCCAACTGGCATTCTTCGACAGATTGCTTATCGTTTCTTCGTGGTGAAATGTTTCTTTTCTTTGCGTCTTCGCTGCTTTGCGTGAGATCTTTTTTATTTGGCACGCAAAGGCGCTAAGACGCAAAGGGTGTGTTTCGACCACGAACAAGACCAAATTCCCAAAATATTCGTTTGTCTCAAAAAGTACGTTATAGGTAATGTTTACAGTAGCTTCATGGCGCACCCAAGAAATATCTTGTTTTTTATAGTGGTTTTCGCAAAGCAAGGCACCAATGGGTAATGGCAAGAGCCTGTGCTGCGGCGACGCTTTCTACACCGTACAAAAGGAATCTCCCATGACCGAAGAAAATTCGGGGTTAAGTTACCGCGACGCGGGGGTCGATATTGATGCCGCAAACGTCGCGATGAAAACGGTGAAGGGCCTTGTAAAGCGCACCTTCACGGATGGCGTGCTGGAAGACATCGGTAGCTTTGGCGCCATGTTCAGCTTGGACACCCAGGGTATGGACGACCCGGTGCTGGTTTCGAGTGTGGATGGCGTGGGCACGAAGCTGAAGCTGGCCTTTATGTCGGGCAAGCACGACACCATCGGCATCGATATCGTTTCCCACTGTGTGAACGACATCCTGGTGCAGGGTGCGCGGCCTCTCTTCTTTCTCGATTACCTGGCGGTGGGCAAGCTCGACCCGCAGGTGGTGATTGATGTGGTCAAGGGGCTGACCGACGGCTGTCTCTATGCGGGTTGCGCTCTCATCGGCGGCGAAACGGCCGAAATGCCCGACATGTACCAGCCGGGGGAATATGACCTTGCGGGTACGATTGTTGGCGTGGTGGACCGCAGCAAAATCATCGATGGCTCGGCCATATCCGAAGGGGATGTCATCATCGGCATTCCCTCCTCCGGCCTCCACACCAACGGCTACAGCCTGGCGCGGAAGATCGTCTTTGAGGTAGCTGGTTTGGACATCCACGATGCTATGCCGGGGGTAGGAAAGACCGTTGCCGAGGCGCTTATGGAACCCCATCTGGGCTATGCCAAGCTGATGCAGATTGTGATGGCCGTTGTCACGGTAAAAGGCATGGCCCACATCACGGGCGGCGGTATCACGGACAATCTGCCCAGGGTTCTTCCCGAGGGCCTTTCGGCGGAAATCGACCTGCAAAGCTGGACGGTCCCCCCTCTGTTTACCTACCTGCAAGAGACGGGCAACGTGGCTGAGGCCGAAATGCTTCGCACCTTCAACATGGGACAGGGCTTCCTCTTCGCGGTGCCCCGTGAGCAAGCCGATAAGGCCCTGGAGACCGTAAATCTCACGGGGACCGATGCCTACCGTGTGGGCGAGGTCATCAGCGGCGATGGGCAGGTACATTACAAAGGAACGCTGAAACATGGCTAATCGCATCGAAGTGACCATGCAGGCTGGTCAGCCCGATCCAGCGGGGGAGGCCGTGCGGCTCAAGCTCCACGAAGACCTTCACGTAACGGTGGAGGCCGTCCGGGCCATCCACGTTTATACCATCCATGCCGATCTCACCGAAGCCGAACTGGAAGCGGTGCGGACGGAGCTTTTCACCGATCCTATCATCCAGACTTCGGCCATCAATCGGTCGCTGGCACAGAATTTTGATTTCGTGGTGGAAGTGGGCTTTCGTCCAGGCGTTACGGACAACGTGGGCCGCAGCGCACTGGAAGGCGTGGAGGACATTGTCGGGCGTGATCTGGGAGATGACGCGGCGGTCTTCAAGTCCGTCCAGTATGTCATCCAGGGCATTTCCAAGGCGGATTGTCAACGCATCACGAAACGCGCCTTGGGCAATGAGCTCATTGAGCAGTGGTCCATCAAATCGACTCTCGAAATGGCCGCCCTGAACCACGCTCCCCTCCTTGAAGTGCCCCTTGTTACCGATGTGAGCGATCCGACGGTTCAAGAGATTGATTTGGAAATCGACGACACCGCCCTCGTCGCCCTGAGCCGCGACATGATGCTGGCCCTGGAGCTGCACGAGATGCGGGCCATCCAGGCCCACTATCGTGATGCCGCGACGGTCGCCATGCGCAAGGAAGCGGGCCTGCCCTCAACGCCCACGGACATCGAGCTGGAGATCCTCGCCCAGACCTGGTCGGAACACTGCAAGCACAAGATTTTTGCCGCCGATGTCGAGTACACCGACGCCGAGGGCAAGACCCGCCGTATCGACGGCCTCTTCAAGAACTACGTTAAGGCCACCACGGACATCGTCGGCGAAAAAGTGGACTGGCTCATCAGCGTCTTTCACGACAACGCCGGTATCGTCCGCTTCTCCGACGACTACCACTTCGCCTTGAAGGCGGAGACCCATAACAGTCCCTCGGCTCTCGATCCCTACGGCGGTGCCATGACGGGCATCGTGGGCGTGAATCGTGACATCCTCGGCGCGGGCCAGGGCTGCCGCTGCATCTTTAACACCGATGTCTTTTGTTTCGCCTCGCCCGACTACGAGGGTGAAATTCCCGAACGCCTCCTTCATCCCCGGCGGGTATTGCGGGGTGTTCATCGCGGTGTGGTGGATGGCGGAAACGAAAGCGGCATTCCCACCATTAACGGCGCGATTGTTTTCCACGAGCGTTTCCTTGGGAAGCCCCTTGTCTTCGTGGGCACGGGCGGCCTGATCCCGGTCAAAGTAAACGGTGTTCCCAGCGAAGAGAAGAGCGCCAAGCCCGGTGACCGAATCATCATGACCGGCGGACGCATCGGCAAGGATGGTATCCACGGGGCCACCTTCTCTTCGGAGGAACTGCACGAGGGGTCGCCCGCTACGGCGGTGCAAATTGGCGACCCCATCACCCAAAAGAAAATGGCCGACTTCCTCATGGAAGCCCGCGATTTGGGACTCTACACCTGCATAACCGACAACGGTGCCGGTGGGCTATCCTCCAGCATCGGTGAAATGGCGGAGAAGCCCGGTGGTGCAGTCATACATCTGGACAAATGCCCCCTGAAATACGCCGGTCTTGCTCCCTGGGAGATTTTCCTTTCGGAGGCTCAGGAGCGCATGACCCTCGCCGTACACCCCGACCAGGTCCAGGCATTCCTCGACCTTGCGGCCCGCCGTGAAGTGGATGCCACCGATATCGGTGAATTCAACGACTCCGGGCGACTCGACACCTACTACAACGGTGCCCTCATCGGCGCACTGACCATGGAATTCCTCCATGACGGTGTCCCGAAGATGTGTCTTCCTGCCAAACTCGAAGCCATCGAACTCACGGCACCAACGCTTGAAGCCAAGTCCGACTTGGGCGATGATCTCAAGGCGGTACTTTCCGCCCTCAACGTGGCGAGCAAAGAGAGTTTCGTGCGGATGTACGACCACGAGGTTCAGGGTGCCAGCGTCCTCAAACCCTTCCAGGGCGAGCACGCCGACGGCCCCGGAAACGCGGGCGTCGTCCGCCCGGACCCCAATTCCAAAAAGGGTATCGCCGTTGCCTGCGGCATCACGCCGAAATATGCCGACCTCGATGCCTACCACATGATGGCCTGCGCCATCGACGAAGCTGTCCGGAATCTTGTGGCCATCGGCGCGAAGATGGGCACCATTGCCGGCTTGGACAACTTCTGCTGGCCCGACCCCGTATTAAGCGGTAAAACACCCGACGGTGCCCACAAGATGGCCCAGTTGGTTCGCTGCTGCGAAGCGTTGAAGGAGACCTGCGTCGCCTACGACATCCCCCTCATCAGCGGCAAAGACAGCATGAAGAACGACTACAAAATCGGCGACACTAAGATTTCCATACCGCCGACCGTCCTCTTCACGGCTTCGGCGATTCTGGACGATGCGACCCAGGTCGTTTCTATGGATGTGAAGCAACCCGGCGATGTGGTCTATGTGCTGGGCGAGACAAAAAACGAGTTGGGTGGCAGCGAGTATTTGGCACTATCCGGCCAGTTGGGTGACACGGTGCCCCAGGTTGATCCCGTGCGTGCCCGCGCCCGCTACGAAACGCTGCACCAGGCTATCGCAAAGGGACTCGTCGCCTCGTGCCACGACTGTTCCGATGGCGGACTCGGTGCGGCCCTGGCGGAAAGCGCCTTTGCGGGTGGTTTTGGGATGACTCTCGACCTGGCCCCCCTCAAGCTCGACAACGATCTGGTCGCCCTCTTCAGCGAAAGCCAGAGCCGCTTTGTAGCGACGGTTCCGCCAGAGCACGTGGACGCCTTCGAAGTACTCATGAAGGAAACCGGGTGCTACCGATTGGGCGAAGTAACCGAGGAAAAGCAACTGATGGTCACGGGTGCCGCAGGCGCAAACATCGATATGCCTCTTTCCGAACTTAAAGCCGCCTGGCAGGAACCGCTGAACTATTAGAAAACGTAGGACAGGCGTCTCGCCTGTTATGACAGCCGGGACGGCTGTCCCACATTCAGGAGACACCAACGTGTCGGTAAAAGCACTTATACTCACCGGATTCGGAATTAATTGTGATCGTGAAACCGCGCTGGCCTTTGAAATGGCGGGTGCGGAAACGGATCGGGTCCACTTGAATGATCTCGCCGAAGACCCCGCCCGCATGGCTGCGTACCAGATCCTGGCCATTCCCGGCGGCTTCTCCTTCGGTGACGATGTAGCCTCCGGGCGTATTCTCGCAAACCGGATTCGTCACCGTTTGGGCGCGCCGCTACAGGAATTCGTTACGGCGGGTAAGCTCGCTATCGGCATCTGCAACGGATTCCAAGTCATGGTGAAGATGGGCTTGCTTCCTCTTTTTGACGGTGACTTCACCCAGGAAGTCACGTTGACCCACAACAACGCGGGCCGCTTTGATAACCGCTGGGTTAACCTCAATGTGGATGGGGCAACCTCTTGTATCTGGCTGAAGGGCATGGAAACCCTGGAAGTGCCGATCCGGCACGGCGAAGGTAAATTCATCGCACGCGACGAACCCACACTGGAGAAGCTCCGCAGCCAGGGCCAGGTGGTGTTGCGCTATGCGACTGCCCGTGGCGCTCATGCCGAAGGGAAATTCCCCGAGAATCCCAACGGCTCCGTGGATGATATCGCCGGTATCTGCGACCCCACCGGGCGAATTTTCGGACTTATGCCCCACCCGGAAGCCTTCCTGCACCACACAAACCACCCGCGATGGACACGGGAAGTGCTACCCAAAGAAGGGGCTGGCCTCCAGCTATTCAAGAATGCCGTGCAATTTGCCAGGGAAAACTTAACCTGAGCGACAATCAGGCGGGATCTGCAGCGGTCTCACTAAGCGCGTCAAGGACGAGCTTGCCCTCTTCAGCACACTCCGACGGGGCACGGTAGGCACTTTCGGTTTCCCTCCAAGAACTATCGGGCTGTCGGGCAAAAAAGAAATAATATCCATGTATTAAAGGGGGGGTATCCGGGACACGATGCTGCTCCATATAGATCGCTATTTTCCCCACAGGCGACCCGAATAGCACGTAGGGCTTCGCAATAACCACGCTTGCGCCGATGCGTCCCGCCTCTGCGCCCTGCAGTCTGTACGCCTCAATCTTCGTCTTCACCAAGGCATCGAGTTCGCCTTGCAGGGTCCGCAGATGCCACTGATTGACAACCCATGCGGCGCAGAGAACTAACAGAACCGGTCCCCCGATGCGAAGAGTCCATCCGTTTTTTTTATTGTTTTTTGACATAATCCGACCCATCTATTGCACTGCGCCCATCGCTTAATCATAGTAGCATGAGTTTCCGCATGCCCGCAGTCAAAAAGTGAAGTGACCGGCTTCTGAAACCATAAATCCGGCGGGCGTGACACCCACAGGCAGACATCGGCGCTAGCTACAGTGTCTCGCCGAAGGCATCGAGCACCCGTTTGCCATCTACGGAGCATTGTTCGGAAGCACAGGCTCCGCTCTCTGTTTCTCTCCATGAGGCATCCGGTTGCCGTTCGTAGAAGAAGTCGTAGCCCACTATTTTCGCAGAATCTCCCAGACTTTTCTGTTCCACATAGACCGAAATCTTACCCACGGGCGACCCAAATAACACATAGGGCTTTGCCACCGTCACTTCTGCGGCGATACGCCCCATGGGTACAGGGAGTTCCTTTCCCGAAGGTCGCAGTGTCGCAATTTTTTCTTGCGCCAAGCCATCGAGTTCTTTATTGAGGGCGTGCAGTTGCCACTGATTTCCACCCCATGCGATGCAAAGGCTGGCTAGGATAGACAGCCCGACGATCAGGATCCATCCATTCTTTTTCTTCGTCTCAGTCATGCTTTTCCACCTGTTCTGCTTGAAATTCGCCTCAATATAGCCTCCCCTGTATTCTCTGGACTCGGGTTTTCATGCCGCGAGCGTTGCACGCACGTCGACTCGAAATGTACTCCGTGCAAGAGTAGACTACCGAAAAATGCGAATCGGTGTTATCATACGTATAATGGAAGGGCGTGACGTTGCTGTTTTGACACCACAAACGTCGTGCCTTGTTATGGGATGTCTGGGAACCGTGCAGCGCTCGGACGCTTACGTAGATCAGGGAATATAGTGTCGTCAACGAAGTGTGAGTACATAGACACGCAGTCGGCTTGGGATACCTGCCTCGGACTGCTCAATCGCGAATCCATGGTCGCCGTCGATCTCGAGGCCAATAGTCTTTACGTGTACCGCGAGCAGGTGTGTCTTATCCAGCTATCAATTCCGGGTAATGACTTCATTGTTGATCCGCTCGCGGATATCGATTTGTCGGAATTTGGCGCCTTGCTGGCCAATGACGCGATCGAGAAGGTCTTCCATGCGTGTGAGTATGATCTCATGCTGTTGAAGCGCGATTATGACTGGGATCTTCGAAATCTCTTTGATACCATGTGGGCAGCGCGTATTCTTGGATACAAACATATGGGACTCGCTTGGTTTCTTCGCGAATTCTACGATGTCGAAGTGAGCAAGAAATACCAAAAGGCGAATTGGGGTGCCCGCCCCCTCACTCCAGAGCTTCTGGCCTATGCCCAAGGCGATACGCATCATCTGCTTGCGCTCCGGGGCGCTCTCGCGGCCCACTTGGAGGAAGCGGGCAAAACGGTAGAGGCCCAGGAGATCTTTGTGCATCAGTGCGCCGTTCGTCTGCCCGACCAGGACTTTAGTCCCGACGGTTTTTGGTCAATTAAGGGAGCACGCGCCCTGACACCCCAGCAGCAGTCTGTGCTTAAAGCGCTCTATGTTTTTCGCGATGAAGAGGCACGGCGCCGCAACCAGCCAGCCTTCAAAGTTCTCAACAATGAGGCCCTGACCGGCATGGCAACGGCGCTGCCCAAGACGAAAAAAGAGCTGAGTACCGTTCGCGGTATCGGCCCAAGGAACAACGACCGCTATGGCTCCCGGCTGCTGGAAATCCTGCGGGATGCCCCAAAAGGCCCGGCCCCTGAACGGCCCAAACGCAAGAAGCGGCCCGAGCCCGGCGTGACGGACCGATTCGAACGCCTTTCAAACTGGCGGCGCGATCGCGCCTTGGCCCGTGGCGTGGAATCCGATGTTATTCTGTCTCGTGAAACGTTGTGGGATATTGCCCGGGGAAACCCCAACTGCCTGGATGATCTTGCGCGCATACCCGGCATTGGGCCTTGTCGCCTGGGTCTTCACGGCGAAGCGATTCTTGGGGAATTGGCCTGAATCGATGGGGCGGCTCTCAGTGTTTTTTTGGGGTCTGTTATCGACATTAAATTATAGTTAATCCACCGGCTCTGCCGTTCCGGCGTTGGTTGTTGGCATTCATACACTGCGCGGTGTGTGCCATGTTGTTTTAGTCCCGTAGGGACGACATATCGTAGCCCAGGTGTGAGCGAAGCGA
>JAJRPE010000240.1 GCA_024280935.1 Candidatus Hydrogenedentota bacterium | reverse complement strand
TGTCGAAGGGTCCACGTCGTTCACCGCGCCATACTTCGCCAGCAATTCCGGCGTGCCATTGCGCGGATCGTGGGGATGGGAGAAACCGAAGTAAATGAGGAAGGGCTGTTCCGTTTTCGCTGCTTCCCGCTGTGCCAGGTAGTCCAAGACCTGGTCCCCATGCCACGCGCTCCCTTTTTCCGCGCTTCCCTCGCGGCACATCATGTCCCGCACCGTGTTGAAGCGTTCGTTCGCTGCCGGATAGCTGTTGCCCGTCTTGCAGGTTCGGAAGGTGTCATAGCCCGCCTGGTTGAACACCGCCGGGAGGGATTGTTCCGCGAGATCGGTGGGCACCAGCGCCGGGTTGTCCCCATGGGGACTGCCCCTCCCCGGAATGTGCCATACCGACCGCCCCGTCATAATCATCGTCCGCGACGGGCGGCACACCGCCCCGCTCCACGACCCCATATGGTGCGCCCCGTCGAAGGTCATTCCTTCGGCGGACAGGCGGTCCAGATTCGGCGTATCGCACACGGTGTTTCCATAGGCCCGCAAGGTCTGGGATGCCTGGTCATCCGCGAGGATGAAGAGGATGTTGGGGCGCTTGTCGGGTGTGGTGTCTTGCGCTGTGGCGTTCGTGATTGAAGTCAGTAGCGCGAGGGCGAAAGTAAGGGTGTTGTTCATGGTGTCTTCCGTGTATTGTGCGCTTGGATGAATCGGGACTATTGTGTGTGGGGTTCGGCACAGCGTTTGGCTATGATTTCATGTTGGCGCAGGAGATGCAAGGAACCCAGGGGGCAACAAGGAATTGTGGCCCTTCTATACCAATTGACTGGGTTTCTCGCAGCGAATATACTGGTTCAGGCGGGTCAGCAGTATTCTTGAGTGGAACAATGTATGAATCTGGTTGAATTGATGCGGGCAGCGCATTAAGCAGGCGTACGACAGTTTTCCGGTCTCAAGGTGTGTCTAAACAGAATTGCTTAACGGAGTAATGGCTATGTGCGGCAGAATCTTGCTATCGGTTTTTCGAGTATTGCGCCTGACCAACGTTGCGCGTCTTGCGGCGGGGCCGGTCCTTGCGCTCCTTCTGACCAGTGCCGGTGCTGTAAGCGCTCAGGATGTTGAGTGCGGTTTCGTGGTTGCTATGGGTAGCACGAGCGCTGATTACGGTTTCGGGGTCACGGTGGACGGGGCGGGTAATGTCTATACCACCGGGAGTTTCTTCGACACGGTAGACTTTGATCCTGGTGCGGGTACGGCCAATCTTACAAGCGCGGGTTCGAGCGATATCTTCGTGCAGAAGTTGGATTCCGCAGGGAACTTTGTGTGGGCGAAGTCCATGGGCGGCGTGAGCGACGATGCGGGCATTGGCATTGCGATGGACCCAACGGGCAACGTGTACGTCACGGGAAATTTCAGATTTACGGCCGACCTCGATCCTGGTGCGGGCACGGCCAACCTCACGAGTGTGGGTCAATCGGACATCTTCGTGATGAAACTGGATTCGGACGGGAATTTCTTGTGGGCCAAGGGTATGGGGGGGACGAGTTTTGATGCGGGCCGCAGCATTTCGGTAGATGCACTGGGCAACGTGTTCACAGCGGGCGACTTCCAGAAGACCGTAGACTTTGACCCGGGCGTGGGCACGCTTAACCTCAGCAGCGCAGGAGCCCGTGATATCTTCGTGCAGAAGCTGGATACGAATGGGAACTTCGTGTGGGCCAAGGCCATGGGTGGAACGGGCGAAGATTTCGGCCTCGCCATCGCATTGGACGCATCGGGCAACGTGTACACGACGGGTTCTTTTGTTGGTACGGTGGACTTCGACCCCGGCGCGGGCACGACCAACCTTGATAACACGGGAGGCACGAGGACCTTTGTGCAGAAGCTGGAATCCAACGGGGATTTTTTGTGGGCCGATGCCATCGGGGGTTCGGGCGGTACCGGCATTACTGTGGATGGGTCAGACAACGTCTACACGACGGGAAAATTCCTCGGGACGGCGGATTTCGATCCGGGTGCGGGTACGACCAACCTCACCGCCATAGGGCTAGTCGACCTCTTCGTCCATAAGCTGGATACCGCAGGAAACTTTCTCTGGGTTAAGTCCGTGGGCGGCACGGGCAGCGTCGCCGAGGGTCATGGCATCGGGGTAGACGATTCGGGCGACGTATATACCATGGGGTATTACAGAGACGCGGTAGACCTTGATCCGGGCGCGGGCACGGCCTTATTTGACAGCGGGAGTTTTGGCGACGTTTTTGTCTTGAAATTGGATGCTTCGGGGAGTTTTTTGTGGGTAGAGGTTGTGACCGGATTCGGACTGAACATAGGCAACGGTTTCGCAGTAGATGGGGTGGGTAATGTTTGCGCCACAGGCTATTTCACGGGCACCGTTGACTTTAAGCCTGGCACGGGTTCGGCCAATCGTACGAGTGTCGGCGGGCGTGATATTTTCCTCTTGAAATTAAGTCCTTTAGACGTGGCAGCGCCGACGGCGGACACGATTACCCCGGCAACGACAGGCCCTGCAAACGCGAACTCGATGGACTTTACGGTGGTCTTCAGTGAAGACGTGGTGAACGTTGATGCAGCCGATGACTTCGTCGTTACCCATTCGGGCACGGCAAACACGGGACTCAGCGTATCCGGTGGGCCAGCTACCTACACGGTATCCCTCACGGGCCTCTCGGGCGACGGAAGCTTCACCCTGGCGGTGGACACCAGCTCGGACGTGCAAGACACCTCGGGCAACGCCCTCACATCAAGTGTGACCAGCGGCGCCGTGACCTTGGACAGCACCGCGCCAGTGCTTTTTATCAGTAAGCCGTCTCCAACGCTGACCCGCTTTGCGCCGGTAAGCTATTCCCTGTTGTACAGTGGCGCGGATATCATCAATCTGACGGCGGGTGACGTAACCCTGAATGAAACACCATCGGGATTGGGTTCGGTGACGGGTGAAGTCCTGGTTAGCAATGGCACCACCACCACGCCCTCGATAAAGATTATCAATATCGCAGGCAATGGCACCCTGGGCATTAGCATTGCAGGCGGTACCGCCACCGATACCGCAGGCAACAGTGCGGTTGGTGCTGGACCGAGTGCGACTTTTACTGTGGACAATAAGGCCCCCACCCTGTCCATTGGCGCGCCGTCTGCCAGCGAAACGGCGGGCGGACCCGTGAATTATTTGCTCACTTACGCCGGTGCGGATTTGGCGAATCTGACATCTGACGATGTGACGCTGAACACGGGGGGCACAGCGACGGGCACGGTCTCCGTGAGCAACGGAGACAGCAACACGCCCACGGTGACCATCAACAGCATCAGCGGCGACGGCACGTTGGGTATCAGTATTGGGTCGGGTACCGCTTCGGATGTCGCCGGTAACAGCGCTTCGGCTGCGGGTCCAAGCGATACATTTATGGTGGACAATACAGGGCCAGGAGGGAGTATTAGCGGACCTTCTGTGTCCGCGACGGCATCGGGGCCAGTTCAGTACACGGTAACGTATCAGGGTGCCAGTACGGTGACGCTGAACCTGAGCGATATTACGCTGAACAAAACAGGAGATGCCGATGCCACAGTGATGGTTTCGGGCACAGGCACCACGACACGCACCGTAGCCCTGAGTGGAATTTCGGGCGATGGCACCTTGAGCATCTCCATTGCGGCGGGGACAGCTGCCGATAGCGTCGGGAATTTGGCCAGTGCAGCCGGGTCCAGTACGTCCGTCGCGGTGGACAATACAGGGCCGGTTGTTTTTATCGGGCCGCCTTCGGTCGCAACGACAGACACAGGCCCCGTTCAATATACGCTAACTTATGGTAACTCCGCCCTGATTAAACTCGGTGTTGGCGACATTACCCTGCATAAAACTGGCACTGCGAATGCGTTGGTGTTGATTTCGGGCACAAGCGCTACGATGCGCACCGTGACCTTGGGCAATATCTCGGGTGACGGCGTGTTGAGCATCTCCGTTGCTGCCGGAACCTCGGAAGACAGCGTCGGGAATCTGGCCAGTGCAGCCGGACCCAGCGAGGAAGTCGCGGTGAGCAACCCAATGGCACCCACCTCGGCCAGTAATTCGCTTACTATCGACGAAGATACGATCCGCCCATTTTTCATCGGCGAGTTCAATTTTAGTGACGATAATGTCGGTGATACGTTAGGTGCCATACGAATTGAGTCTCTGCCGACGGCTGGTGTCCTGGAGGCTTTCGTTGACGGTGTCTTGGAGATCGTGTCTATAGGCCACTTGGTCTTGCCCTCCCTCTTGGGGGCACAGCTTAATTTGCGATTCACACCCGATGCAAATGAATACGGCGACGCTTACGCGAGCTTCGATTTTCGTGTTGCAGATGACGGCGGCTTTTTTTCGACTGAAGCGTACACGATGACGGTCAACGTAACATCAATTAACGACCAACCGGTGTTGATGCCTTTGGACGATCTTGAAGTGAATGAAGGTGAAGAACTCGTCGTTGAACTTAGTGCAATAGATGTTGATGGTGATGGGTTGACGTTCAGTGTCGACGACTCTAGCTTGCCGGGCGGACACAATGCGATGCTTGATAACCATGGTGATAGTACGGCGACGTTCACGTGGACCCCGACCTTTGACGACGCTGGGAACTATGGGGTTGTCGTTTCCGTCTTGGACAACGGCACACCGGAAATGACCACCAGCACGGCATTTTCGATTGTTGTTTTCAATGACAATTGCCCCGGTCTTTCAGGGTCAGACCAAACCGACACGGACGGCGATGGACTGGGCGACCCATGTGACAATTGCCCGGATTTCGCAAACGAAGATCAACGTGATACGGATAGCGACGGTGTTGGAGATGTGTGTGACAACTGCTTGTATTTGGAAAATGCAGACCAACTGGACTCGGACGGGGACGGACGAGGTGATGCGTGTGAAGCCTATCCCGATCAACTTGCGGCGCCCCACGAGCTTTCAGTTCAATATAATTCCTCTATCCAATCCTACTATGTGGCTGTGGGCTGGAGCGGTATTTCCGGGCAGTCGGCAGGCTGGTTGGATGGCGGCGCTCCCATAACGCAGATTCGGGTATACCGCAAGCAGAGCCTTCCAGGAGAATGGTCCCTGATTGGGGAATACGGCGATTATCCTGGTGGCAGACACCTCGACTACGATGTTTCCCTCGGTGAGACCTACTACTACGCGATTGCGGCAGTGAACAGCGCTGGATTTGAGGGGCCCCTTGCGGAAAACGTTGGGCTTCGCGTGGGCCCGTGGTTGCGCCAGAATCTGAAGCCCTTCCTGTCCGGTCGCTTTCTTACACTCAACAAGGTCGTGATTCGGGGTATGGATTTCGTGGACGCGAGCACGGGCTACGCGGTATTGGAGGAAGATTCTTTTTCTGACGAGTTCTTTTGGACGAATAACTTTGGCTTTGGCTTGCCCACTACACGGCACGATGTCTTGATGAAGACATCGGATGGGGGTGCATCGTGGGCGGTTGTGGATGCCGTGTTGAATTTCTCCTTGCGGGTGAAGCAATTTGCCTTCACAGATGCATCCCACGGCGTGTTTTTTGTTGAGTATGCCAACGGACTCAGGAATATTCTCATTACCGACGACGGTGGTCTTAGCTTCGATAGTCTTTCCCAGATTGGCGGCGGTATTTCATGGATCAACGGCGTAGAACAAGAGCTTAATTTCACGGGTCTCTTTGTGCGGGAAAACACCCTGGTGGCGGTAGGAAGGAACGGCCTGCTCCTGCGTTCGGTCGATGGCGGCGTAAATTGGGAAGAGCACTCACTGACGGACTATACGTATCTGGTACACCTTACGGGCACGGCGAACGGGTTGTTGTTTGTTGTTGGCCGAAATTCTTCGTCTACATCGCTCGTGGATGTTTTGTTGCGTAGTGAGGATGACGGGCTTAGCTTCAGCCCAGC
>JAJRPE010000239.1 GCA_024280935.1 Candidatus Hydrogenedentota bacterium | reverse complement strand
TGCCGCAGGATAACGTGTCCGCCACGAAGCGTGTTTCACTCCGCGACACGCGGGGACTGCCTCGCCCAAGCCCGCATTGGGTAGAAAAGTAAACGTTGTGGCTAACCGTGCAATCTTAAGTAGAAAATGGTCCTTCGGTGGGCGGGGCTGTCCCCAGAGTGGATACGCGCTGTTTTGGGGACAGCCCCGCCTGACCTGGTACGCTTCACCTGCCGCAGGATAACGTGTCCGCCACGAAGCGTGTTTCACCCCGCGCCGTGCGCTTGAGCGAGGCAGTCCCCGCCTGCCTCATCCAGAATCCACCGTTTTTCGCAGATGGCCGTGTATCGCCTGCGCAAGGGCATCGTTGAAACCAGGCAGGGCCGCGATGGCCTCCACCGAGGCTTCCTGAACTTTGGCAACCGATCCGAGGCGTGTCAGGAGCGTCTGCGCCCGTTTGGAACCCACGCCGGGAATTTCGACCAATCGGTTTCTCATCGAGACCTTGCCCCGCTTTTTACGGTGATAGGTGATGGCGAAGCGGTGGGCCTCGTCGCGAATGCGGGCGGCCAGTCGTACCACAGGGCCATTTTGCGGCAGGATGATCGGGTTCATGCGGCCTGGCAGGAAAAAGCGCTCGGGGGAACGGTCACCAGCTTCCTGGGTTCGTGCTTTGGCAAGACCCGCATGGGGAATATCTTCGATGCCCAGATCTTTGAACACCGCCGTGGCCATGCCCAACTGTCCCTTGCCGCCATCGATGAGTACGAAATCGGGTAGATCGTTTTCTTCAATGGCTCGGGTGTAGCGCCGCAACAGCACCTCGCGCATGCTTGCAAAGTCGTCCTGCCCATCGACGGTCTTCATGGAAAAACGGCGATACCGCGCTTTGTCGGGCTGTCCATCGCTGAAAACAACCATGGAGGCCACGGTGGCCGTGCCCTGAATCGTGGAGATGTCGAAGCATTCGATTCGCTTGGGAAGGGCGGGCAATTTCAGCGCGGTCTTCATCGCTTCGAGCGTGTCCTTGTCGGCGGCTTCGGAGAGACGCTTTTCTTGGAATTTCTGCTCCGCGTTTCTATTTGCCATCGCGACGAGGGCGACCTTTTCACCCCGTTGGGGCCAGTGGACCAGCACCTTGGAACCCCGCTGCTCCGACAGAATCTCCCCAAGCACATCGCCACTCTCAAATTCCAGGGGGATAAGCACTTCTTTCGGGATCGATGGCGCTTCGCTGTAGTACTGCAAGACGAAAGAACTCAGGAGATCGTCCAGCGGCATCTCTTGCCGATTGAAGAAGACGTTTCTGCCGCCCAGCATCTTACCACCCCGATAAAAAAGAATCTGTATGGCGGCGAAGTTTCCTTCGTGGTAGATGCCGAATACATCGCGGTCCTCCGCGCCCGGCACCGCCACGGTTCGCTGTCGTTCCAGTGTCCGCCGAAGATCGAAAAGGCGGTCACGCAGGGTGGCCGCTGCTTCAAACTCCATGGCTTCGGAATGGGCGCTTATTTCGCCCAAGAGTTGGTCTTCAAGAACCGAACTCTTTCCTTCCAGAATGAGCATCACCTGCTCCACGAGGACGTGATAGTCATCCCGGTTCACGTAACCCACGCAGGGCGCGTTGCATTGTTTCATCTGGTAGTAGAGGCAGGGGCGGCTTCGGTTCTTCAAGACCTGGTCGGAGCAGGTCCGCAGGGGAAAGAGCCGTTGCAGTTGCCGCAAGGTATGCCGCACGGACGACGCGCTATGATAGGGGCCGAAATAGCGGGCGCCGTCTTTGCGGTAACGACGCACCACCGTGATACGCGGAAAATCCTGGCGCGTGTCCACCCGGAGGCTGATGTAGGTCTTGTCATCCTTGAGCTGCACATTGTAGCGGGGCCGGTGTTGTTTGATGAGGCTGCTCTCCAGCAGGAGCGCCTCTTTTTCATTGGATGTGACCAGAAATTGAATGCGCGAAACCCGCCGCATCAGGAACTTTACGCTGTACCGGGTGTCACTGGCGTTGATGTAGGAGCGGATGCGTGACCGGAGGCTTTTTGCCTTGCCCACGTAGATCGGCTTGCCCTTGCCGTCTTCCATGATATAGCATCCAGGTTCTGTGGGGACCGTACCGAGCTCAAATCGTGCCACAAAATCCGCAGCATTTGCGGCGGGGGTGTCAAAGGGGAGGGCTATCGCGGTGGTGGATTGAATGGGTTCGGGCGGATTGTGCATCACGTCAGGATACCACATGCGGCCCAGATGGCAGGGGCGTGGTCGTTACGTGGTATAATGAAGTTGACCGCGATCGTGCACGACGGCGGGTTCAGTCCGTCGCATATGGTAGCAGTAGACCATGAGCCAAAGGACGCGCATAACCGTGGGAAACACCCAGGCAAATAATCCCGACAAGCTGCCCCCGTCTACGCTGCGGCGTATTCGCACCTTGGGTCATCTTTGTCTGGCAAGTACGCTGGCTGTTTTTCTCGGTTCATACCTCTTGTGGGGCGAACCCTACGGGGAAGTCGGGAAGCTCATTCTGGCCCATATCTTCGGTGGACGTGCCGGCAATGCGACGGTCGGGTTAAATGCCGGATTCAGCCCGGGGTTCATCCTGTTTCAGGCTTGCATGCAAGACAACATCATCATGTTTTATGCCTTTCCCCTTATTGTAACCGGCTTGACAGTCGTGGAAAAGTGGCCGGTGGTGGGGCCCGCCCTGGCCCATATCCACGAGCTGGCCCAGCGCCACAAGTCGCGGCTCGCCCCCTACGGTGTTGTGGGGCTTAGTTTGTTTGTCCTCTTTCCAATCTGGACCACGGGTCCGCTCGTGGGCGTGGTCGTGGGCTATCTGCTCGGATTGGGCGTGGTCTTTTCCTTTGCCGCCGTTATCGTCGGGAATACAATTGCAGCAGCGCTCTGGATTTGGGCTTTCGACTACATCAATGTATGGCTCCTCGAGGTAAACGAAAATCTGCCTTGGATATTGATGGCTGCCATTATCGTTGCCAGTATCATCGGGGGCCTCTGGCATCGTTGGCAGAAGCGCCAGGAGGCCATAAAATCCTCTCGTGATGCCGAAGAAAAAAAGCCGGGCCTACCGCAACCGGAATAAAACCCTCCAAAGCGTTCACCCTCACAGTATCTTGGCCCTGAAAAGGCAACTGGCGGGTGCCACGGACAAGGGGCGATAGCCCTTGCCCGTGCCTGAAAATCATGCCCAACAGGCAACAGCCAATTCCTCCAGTTTTGCACGGGCAAGCCCTACCGGGCTTGTCCGTGGCACCCCAAGATTGTTTTTACAGGGTCAAGGTTATATCAAGAAAAATCGGAGGGCGTGAACGGTTACGAAACCTCCATAGGGGCGCGGCTATCAGTGCTATGGGATTTTGGAGGACGTATGTGGTCATGGAACCCATAGCCGCATGAGCCCCAGCGGTTTTTTCGACGGCTAAGTCGGCCCTTCGGAAACTTGAACGCTCCTCGTCCGCCCGATAAAATCCGATCATGAACACGATCATCTCACGCCAAACTGCCGCCGGGCTGCTTCCGACCCGCCCGCGCGATGGACACAAGGGTACCTTCGGACACACCTTCGTGATTGCGGGATCGCGCAGGTATCCGGGGGCCATGCGGCTTACTTGTGAAGCCGCAAGCCGCTCGGGCGTTGGCTTGGTCACGGCGGGCATTCCCCGTTCGCTGGCGGATGTCGCTGCCATGGCGTTGCTTGAGTGCATGAGCCTGCCCTTGCCAGACACGGCGGGCGGGGTCCTCGGGCACGATGCCCTTGAGCTTGCCCTACCGTTTTCTGCCGACAAGGAAAGTGTCGTCTTGGGGCCTGGGCTGTCCACGGAGCTTGAAACCCGACGCTTCGTCCACGCTCTTGTTCCGCGTATCACCTCTCCACTCGTGATCGATGCGGACGGATTGAATCTGCTTGCGGTGGAGGTGTCCATCCTCGCAGGACGAAAACCGTGCAGCACAATTCTCACGCCCCATCCCGGAGAAATGGCCCGTCTTAGTGGTTTGGATACCCGAGGGGTTCAGGCGCAGCGGGAGGCCATAGCGCAAGAATTCGCCGCAGCCCATCAAGTGGTGGTGGTGTTGAAAGGGCACGAGACCGTCGTGGCCAGTCCCGACGGGGCGGTGGCGGTCAATTCCACCGGCAACAACGGCATGGCCACCGGTGGTACGGGAGATGTGCTTGCCGGTTTGCTGGGCGGACTTCTGGCACAGGGGATGCCAACCTGGGATGCCGCACGCTTGGGTGTTTGGCTTCACGGCTATGCAGGTGACTGCGCCGCGCAGCAATTTACCGCCCGCGCCATGATTGCACGGGATGTGATTGCTTGTATCCCTCAGGCCTTTGCGGCGCTGGTGGTCAGCGAATGACGGACGCCATCCGGGGACTCGGGGAGTTCGGCTTGATTCGTAAACTTACGGAGCAACTGAAGCAGGGCGATACGGTGGTCCATGGAATTGGCGACGACTGCGCGGTCCTGGCGGTGGGGGAGAAGCAGCTGCTCTTGACCTGTGACGCTTCTCTCGAAGATGTACACTTCAAACGCCACTGGGGTAAGCCCGAAGACATTGGCTGGAAAGCCGCCGTCTCTGCGTTGAGCGATATCGCGGCCATGGGTGGTCGTGCGACGGCGGTACTGGTCACGCTGGCGCTGCCGGAAGATCTTCCCGTGTCCTATGCGGAAGGCCTCTATCGGGGTTTGGCCGACGCGGTGGAAAGTGTCGGTGCGACCATCGTGGGCGGGGATACGACGGCCTCGCGCTCGGGCATTATCATCGACATCACGGTCATTGGCGAGGTGGTGGGGCGGCCCGTCTTGCGCAGCGGTGCCCAGCCCGGCGACGTAATTGCGGTCACCGGTGCAATCGGAGAGCGGGGGGCGGGCCTTCACGCCCTGTTGCACGATGTGGATGCTTCCGAATTGATTCGCGCCTACCTCCATCCATCGCCCCGAATCGAAGCGGGGCAATGGTTTCAGGCCCAACCGGGCGTTCATGCCATGATGGATGTTTCCGATGGGCTGTTGCCGGATGCCCGCCACATTGCCCAGGCCAGCGGGGTGGGGATAGACCTGTTCAGCGACAAACTGCCAAAGAATGATCGGCTCGACGCCTACTGGAAGTCTCAGGGCGAGGGCGGCAGTCTTCAGCGTGTCCGCAGCGGCGAAGAGTATGAATTGTTGGTTGTCTTGGCGGCCGCAGAATTCGATATGATTTGCGAAGCCTTTTCGAGATACACCGGTCTGCTCATTTCGGTGATTGGGGAGTGTACTAAATCACACGAAGGTATCCAGCTTGACGGGAGCATCCCAGGAGCAACTGGTTTCGAACACTTTTGCGGGCGCGATTAGGACATAGCGTGGTTACGGCAACCGGTCCAAGCCCAGAAATTCACAAGGGGACTCTGTGTGACCGCTAATCGCGAAATCCGCAAGTATCGATCCAATTGCCGGGCAAAACTTAAACCCATGGCCACTGAATCCCGCTGCGAAGGAGACTTGATTGTGTTCGGGGTGGCGGTCCACGATGAAATGTTCGTCGGGCGTCATGGTGTAGAGACAGACGGCGGAATCGCTGGGGGTGCTATTAGTGCCCCAATCTGAAAGGGCCGCTACAAAGAACAAGATAAGCCATCGTCATTCCCACGAAAGTGGGAATCCAGAACGCGGCAGGAGCACATCGTAACACCACTGGATCTTCGCGTTTGCGGGGATGGCGTCCTTGGTTTTGTTCCGGGCACCTTAAATACGAACAAATATCCGTTTCTTATACATCCAGTACAGGGCCAGCCAGAGGATCATGAAGGCGGCGAAGGCCTGAAGGAGCACGCCAGAGACACCCATGCGTTCTTCACCACGGAATATCAGTGCGGCAATATCGTCAAAGCGGATGAAGAAGCCCGCCATATAGGCCACGAGGGCGTTGGCCCTAAGCACGATGAAGGGGAATGCGAATTTTCGGTATCCCCAGAGGTCGATGAGGAGATAGAAGCCCGCTAGCATAAGGAAGCACCACCCTGCGGTCCACACCGTCATGGAACTGGTCCAGATGTATTTGTTGATGGGGTGAACAAGGTTCCAGACTTCGCCGAGCACGATGAGCGCCACACCCGCGCCAAGCAGGATGCGGAGTTTTTGCCAGCCATCCCGGTTGCCGCGCAGGACATGGCCCGCGAGAATGCCGAAAAGAACCGTACCTGCAAAGCCAAGGCTGCTCAGCGCCCAGGTGTAATAATTGCCATTGTCGGCGAAGGAGCCAAACAGGAAGCTCTCGAAATACCGCGCAAGATTGACCTGGCTCTCCATCGTACCGCCGGGGTGCCCGCCAAAGGGGACCAGGGCGAGGAGCGCCCAATAGAAGAGGAGGAGGGCGGCGATAGCGATTGCTTGCCCCCGGATGCCTGTATTCAGCATGATGATGCCGCCGATGAGGTAGCCCGCCGCGATGGCCTGAAGGGTGTTGGAGAAGAGGATGAGCTTGCCCAGGTCCAAGTGAAGCAGATTGCCCTGCTCGATCATCCCGAGGATCCAGAGGATGGCGAC
>JAJRPE010000238.1 GCA_024280935.1 Candidatus Hydrogenedentota bacterium | reverse complement strand
TTTTTGATGCACGCACGACCTACTTGAGTCGGCTGGCGCAGTTCAATCGCGCCCGCCTGGCGATCGAGCGACTGACGGGACGCAGCCTTGCGCATTGGCGTTCAGAAGACGCTCCCATGGACAGCATCATGACCCCGGAAGCTATTGAATCGAATAAGGATAACACCCATGAGTAGTACAAATCGGAACTATATGGTCGTGGCTGCGGTTTCAGCCTTGTTGTTGTGCGCAGGCATTGAGTATACATTTGGCCCAAAACTTTACGATGCCCCCCTTGCACTGGCAGCGGAGAAGGAGCATGCCCATGAGGAGGGCGAAAAGCACGAAGAGTCTGGACACGATGCGCACGAGGAATCGGGTCATGAAGAGGAAAAAGGAGAGCACGGTGAGCACGAAGAGGAGGGCAACGTCCATCTCTCGTCGGAACGAATGGAAGAACTCGACATTACCCTGAGCACAGTTCACCAGGGTTCCGTCAAGAGCATCCTCTCCTTTCCTGCGGAAACGATGCTGGACCCGGACGACGAAGCGCACCTTATTCCCCGTGTTCCAGGTATTGCCCGTGAAATTTTCGCTAGTATCGGTGATGTCGTCGCCGCGGGCGATCTACTGGCGATACTTGACAGTCGTGAGCTTGGCCGTGCGAAATCGGAGTATCTGGCGGATCTCTCCATGCGCGATTTGCTCCAGGCAACCTATATCCGAGAGAAAAAGCTCTGGGAAGATAAAATTTCCGCCGAGCAGGACTATCTGATTGCACGGCAGGCCTATCAGGCCGCCCAGATCGAGGTAAAATCTTCCGAGCAATCACTCTTTGCGCTTGGGCTTTCCGTTGAGGATGTCAAGGGGTTGCCCCGTGAAAAAGGCACGGACCTCACCCGTTATGAAGTGCGTGCGCCCTTTGCAGCAACGGTAATCGAACGGCATATCGCATTGGGCGAAGCGATAGGCGAAAACACCGAAATCTTTCTCATCGCAAATCTCAAGACGATATGGGCGATGGGCCGTGTAACCGAGCGCGATCTGAGAAAAGTCTCCCTCGGACAGGAAGCCCTCATTCAACTCGAAGGCTATCCAGGTGAAGAGTTCCCGGGGAAGCTGGACTATATTGGCAGCATCCTCGATCCCAACAGCCGAACCGTCAATGCCCGCGTGATATTGTCCAATGAGGACAAGCGGATCCGGGCGGGAATGTTTGGTCGTCTCTTGGTTTTTCTGGACAGCCATGAACATTCTGAAACGCTCTTGGTTCCCAATGGTGCCCTGCAAAGAACAGCGACCGGTGCCATTGTCTACAAGGAAAAAGGAGAGGGCATATTTGAGCCCCTCACGGTGGATGTGCTGCACACCTCGGACACCCTCACGGAAATCCAAGGCGCGCTGAAGGAAAATGATCGTGTTGCGGTGGGTGATATCTTCGTCCTCAAGTCCGAAGCAGGTAAAGCTGCCATGGGCGGCGGTCACAGCCACTGAGCTATTGGGGTGTCGCCATGGTGCCCGAAGTTGTTTTCTTAACGTTAGCCGCCTGAGCACGAAAGCGACGCGTCATCCCCGCGAGGGCGGGGAGTCCGTGTCGTCTTGAGACATCTTCGTCGTATTCTGTATTCCCACTTTCGTGGGAATGACGGTTTGGGATGCCTCTGGTCGTGAACGCTTAGCTTATTTTTAGCGCCGAGACCATGTTAATAGCTTAGACGCTTGCAAAATTTTTGTATCACAAGCCTTTGAGAAATCCAAGGCACTGAGGATATACCATGAACAAAATCATAGACATGTCGCTGAACAACCGCCTGTTGGTGCTGGTGTTCTGGTTTCTGGCGGCGGCTGTGGGGGTAAATTCCCTGCTCAAATTGCCGATTGATGCCGTACCCGATGTAACCAATGTACAGGTGCAGATCTTAACCAATTCACCGGGACTCGCCCCGGAAGAAGTAGAGCGATTCATCACTTTCCCCGTCGAGACCTCCATGAGTGGCGTTCCTGCGGTAGAAGAAATCCGCTCCGTCTCCAAATTCGGACTCTCGGTAGTGACGGTTGTTTTCCTGGAAGGCACCGATATCTACTGGGCGCGCCAGATGGTGGGGGAGCGCTTGACCGAGGCGCGGGATGCCATTCCCGAACAGTATGGTGTCCCCGAAATGGGTCCCATTTCGACAGGGCTTGGCGAAATATATCAGTTTGAAGTACGGGGTGATGATTACTCGCCCATGGAATTGCGCACCATATTGGACTGGAACGTAGCCTATCAACTGCGCAGTGTGCCAGGCATTGTCGAAGTGAACAGCTTTGGCGGCGAACTGAAGACCTTTCAGGTGACGCTCAAGCCGGACCGTCTTCTCGCCTACAATATTTCCATCGCCGATGTGTTTGATGCCTTGGAGAAGAGCAATAAAAATGTTGGTGGCGGCTACATCGAGCATCAGGGGGAGCAGTACCTGATCCGTGGCGAAGGGTTGATTAGCACGCTGGAGGATATCGAACGGGTTGTTGTTTCCTATGACGAGGATACTGCAACCCCTATACATATTCATGACATTGGTGTCGCTGAGTTTGCGCCAATGATTCGCCAGGGCGCTGTGACGCGTGATGGCCGTGGCGAAGCGGTGATTGGCATTGTCATGATGCTTATGGGGGAAAACGCCCGTGTGGTCTCGATGAATGTGCATGAAAAAATAACCGAGATTCAAAAGTCCCTGCCGGATGGCGTAACCATAGAGACTTTCTATGACCGCACCGACTTGGTCAATCGAACCATCAAGACCGTTGCCAAAAACTTGGCTGAAGGTGGCATCCTCGTCATCGTGGTACTACTTCTGTTGTTGGGAAATATTCGCGGTGGCATCATCGTGGCCATGGCCATACCGTTGTCTATGCTGGTGAGCTTTACGGCCATGCGCTTCGCCGGTCTCAGCGGCAACCTCATGAGTCTTGGGGCCATCGATTTTGGTCTTATCGTGGATGGCTCGGTCGTCATGATCGAAAATGTGGTGCGGTATCTACACACCCATCGCGACGATAAGCGCCCCCATCTGGAAAAAATAAGGATGGCATGTCACGAAGTGGCCCGTCCAGTCGCCTTCGCTGTGGGTATTATCATTATCGTATATGTGCCTATTCTTGCGTTAACCGGCGTTGAAGGCAAAATGTTTCGTCCCATGGCATTGACCGTGGTTTTTGCACTGGCGGGTTCACTCATTTGCGCCCTCACGCTGATGCCGGTGCTGGCATCTATTTTTCTGAAAAATGTTCGAGAAAAGGAGCCTTTGCTCTACCGATTGGCAAAGGCGGTATATTTTCCTTCTCTTGCCAAGGTGGTCAAGTACCCTGTTCTCGTCTTTGTGACGGCAATAGTGCTCTTTGTGGCCAGCCTCGGTCTGATTCGGGGCATGGGTGCGGAGTTTATTCCCCAATTGGATGAAGGTTCGATTGCCTTGCAAGTCTGGCGGCTTCCCAGTGTCTCGCTGGAAAAGTCGAATGAAATCAGCACGAATGTAGAGAAGGTTCTAAAGGAGAACTTCCCCGAGGTGGATACGGTCATTTCCCGTACGGGCCGTGCGGAAATAGCAACCGACCCCATGGGTGTTGAAATCAGCGACACCTATGTCATGCTCAACCCGCCCGATACCTGGCGATTCGATACGAAAGAGGAACTGGTCGAGGCCATTGATGCGGCGCTGAAGGAAAAAGTGCCGGGCGCGATTTTCAGTTATTCCCAGCCTATTGCGCTGCGCGTTGAAGAACTTATCTCTGGCGTTCGGAGTAATGTGGCCATCAAGATCTACGGGGATGATCTGGAGCTCATGAAGGTGAAGGCCGAAGAGGCTGCTGCCCTTATTCGTGAGGTGCCGGGTTCTGCCGATGTGAAGGCGGAGCAGGTGATCGGGTTGCCCACCATGCGCATACGCATCGACCGCGCCGCTATCGCACGGTACGGAATGAACATCGAGGATGTGCTGAATGTGGTGCAAAGCATCGGTGGCGCGGAAGTAGGCACCGTTATCGAAGGCAACAAGCGATTCGCCTTGCAGGTGCGCTTTGATGCTTCTACGCGCAGTAACCTGCATGCCCTTCGTGATCTGCGCGTGCCGGCCTCCATGGCAGGGCAGGGGCGGCTGATACCGCTTTCGCAGCTTGCCACAATAACTATTGAGGAAGGTCCCGCTCAGATCAGCCGGGAAAATATCAGCCGTCGTATTACCGTGGAATGCAATGTTCGGGGTCGCGACCTCGCCAGCTTTGTGGCGGATGCGCAAAAGGCGTTGGATGAAAATATGGAGCTTCCGCCCGGCTGGCACATTGAGTGGGGTGGTCAGTTTGAGAACTTGCAGGCAGCCTCGGCCCGACTCGCCGTGCTGGTGCCACTGGCCCTTTTCCTCATCTTCGTGCTCCTTTACAGTACGTTCAACTCCATCCGATTGGCGGCCCTTATTTACCTGAACGTGCCTATGGCGCTGACGGGCGGAATCGTGGCCCTGGTACTTCGTGGTTATCCATTCTCCATTTCTGCGGGTGTTGGATTCATCGCGCTCTTTGGGGTCGCCGTGCTGAACGGTGTGGTGCTGGTTTCCTATATCCGCG
The DNA here is from genome assembly GCA_024280935.1 of Candidatus Hydrogenedentota bacterium. Classification (GTDB taxonomy): domain Bacteria; phylum Hydrogenedentota; class Hydrogenedentia; order Hydrogenedentales; family JAEUWI01; genus JAEUWI01. The sequence goes on along the minus strand of JAJRPE010000238.1, from coordinate 2,526 downwards.
AAATGCAGGCGGGGGGGAGAACACCCCTGGAGGCTGCCATCGAAGGTGCGAAAGTTCGCTTACGACCTGTTCTGATGACGGCCCTCGTCGCCGCGCTCGGTTTTCTGCCCATGGCCATGGCCCACGGCGCTGGCGCTGAAGTACAACGGCCCCTGGCTACCGTCGTCATTGGCGGACTCATCACCTCTACACTTCTCACACTGTTGGTGGTGCCCGCTATCTATCGGTGGTTCTCTGTTCAAGAGGAAAGTGTCGAACTGTAGCGTCATTTTTACCAAAGGAGTCTCATGACATGAAAGAGATAAAGGTGTTTATTCGGCCCGAATTGTTAGAAGATGTCTTGGAGCCACTCTATGCCCACCCGGAGTTTCCCGGAGTTACCATTTCCGACGTGCGGGGCTTCGGGCACAAAGTAGGTCGAAGAAACCGTGGCGAACTCGGTGAAGTGCGCATGATAAAGCTTGAAACAATCGTTCCCGATGCACTTTTGGAAGACGTGCTTGGCGTGATACAGGAACAGGCGCATACAGGCAGAAACGGCGACGGAAAAATCGCGGTTTACGACGTTCTGGAAGTGAGACGTATCAGTTCTGGAGACCGAATCATAGAATAGGTCGAAATCGCCGTGGTGGTCAATGCACAGTTGTTTTTTTGGCCATCACGGCATTCCTATATCTTGATCAATAATGAGAAGCCATCATCATTATGGCCTTTATTTACAAGGGTTCCATGAAATGTTAACTGGACTTTCTCTGGCGCTCCCGGCATAATAAACGAAATAAAAATATATCCATAACGCGGTGGAAATGTGCGCTCACCGGGCAGAAACAGTTCCCCGAAAGAAGGGGAGAAGGAGTTTTCCATGAGCAACCTTACCCTGAAGATTCGCGGCATGGATTGTGCCGAAGAGATTGCGATCATCAAACGTGCGCTGCGGGGCGTGGTCGATGAAGACTCCTTGTCCTTCGACTTGATGAATGGGAAATTGATGGTGGCCGATGGGGTGGACCGCTCTGAGGATATCATCGGGGGAATCAACAAGACGGGGCTGCAAGCTATTCTCTGGGCGGATCATGTCGCACGCCAGGAAGCGGGCGTATCCTTCTGGGAGCGCAATGGTCGCGGTTTCTGTGCAACGTTAAGCGCCGTTGCCATCCTCTGCGGCGTGGGCTATCACGTCTTTACCGGTGGCCTTCATGCCGCGCTGTCTGGTGGTGAGAGTGAAGCGGGCTACCCGGCTTTTTCTCTGGTTGCCTATGTCTTTGCCATTCTCAGTGGTGGCTGGTTTATCTTTCCCAAGGCCTTCTACTCGGCAAAATCGTTGCGCCCCGACATGAATCTCCTCATGGTTACCGCAGTTATCGGGGCGGGCTTCATCGGAGAGTGGTTCGAGGCGGCCGCTGTGGCTTGCCTCTTTGCCATTGCCCTGCTTTTGGAGTCCTGGAGTGTGGGACGGGCACGCAGGGCCATCAGTGGCCTCATGGATCTGACCCCGACCACCGCACGTTACATTTGCCCCCACGATGGTGACATCGAAGAGAAGCCAGTGGAGGACGTGCCACCGGGTGTTACGGTGCTCGTGCGGCCCGGTGAGAAAATCCCCCTGGATGGTGTGGTTTCCAAGGGGGAGTCTTCGGTAAACCAAGCCCCTATCACCGGCGAGTCGGTGCCGGTTTCAAAGGGACCCGGTGACCTCGTTTATGCGGGTACCATCAACGAAGACGGAGCCTTTGAGTTCGAGGCCACCTCCACTGCTGATGACAGCACCGTGGCGCGTATTATCCGCATGGTGGAAGAGGCCCAACAGGGCCGTGCCCAATCCGAGCAGTGGGTAGAGCAATTTGCCCGCTACTATACGCCCTCCATGATGGTGCTGGCGCTGGGTATTGCGCTTGTGCCGCCGTTGCTCTTTGGTGGTGCGTGGCAGCCCTGGATATATCAGGCGCTGGTAGTCCTCGTGATTGCGTGTCCCTGTGCTCTGGTCATCTCCACCCCCGTGAGCATCGTGGCGGGACTCAGCACGGCGGCGCGGGCGGGCATCCTGATTAAGGGCGGGGCTTATCTGGAGGCCCCGGCACGCTTGAAAGTCATTGCCCTCGACAAGACAGGCACCCTGACCCAGGGGAAGCCCGAGGTGCAACGTATTGAAGCGCTCAATGGGCATGACACCACCGAGCTTCTCCAACGTGCTGCGGCATTGGAGCAGGGAAGCGAACACCCCCTGGCACGGGCGGTGCTTGCCCGTGCGAAAGCGGAGGGCGTAGAGGTTGCTGCGGCGACCGACTTTCGCGCCCTCAAGGGGAAAGGCGCGGAGGGACGTATCGATGGCCGTGACTTCTGGATTGGCAGCCATAACCTGATGCACGAAAAAGGCGCGGAGATCTCGGAAATCCACGACATGGCCATGTCCATGGAAGATGCGGGACACTCGGTCATTGCCATCGGGAATGACAAGCACATCTGCGGACTCATCAGCGTGGGGGACGCGGTGCGCGAAGAATCGGTTGATGCCGTGAAAGCCATGCA
>JAJRPE010000237.1 GCA_024280935.1 Candidatus Hydrogenedentota bacterium | reverse complement strand
TCCTTCGTCCGCGCCAAGTACCGGGCACTGGGAGAAGCCAACGGGCACGACCCCATCCTCGGCGAAGCCATGGTGGACCGCAACATGGAGGTTCGCGGCTATCGCAATGAGGATGGCTCCTACACCATCTTCAAGATGGAAAAGGAACCCGAAGAGCGCGAAAGCGGTGGCGGGAACAAGTCGGGAGACATTCTGGACAAAATCCTGGATGCGGTTTCCGAGGGCAGTGAAGACGACGGTGTTAGCGAGATCCTGAAGAAGGTCCTGGGCGCGGCAGCCGGGGTTGGTGAAGACACCAACGCTGAACGGGCGGACGACCAAGGCGATGATGACGAAGTCTATGCCCGGTACATTGACGGTTCCGACCTGATAAGCGCCCGAGGCGAACTCCTGACCTTGACCAGCAATGAGGCCGTCCATGTGGGCCTCGCCAAGGGCATCACCACCGATGTAGACGACACGCTGCGCGAGTTCCAGCTGGGCAGTGTCGGCCGCATGACCATCACGCCCACGTGGGAAGAGGCCCTCTTCGCCCTGCTTACCAGCCCCACCATCGCAGGCTTGTTGCTCATGGCGGGCATGGGTGGCATCTACGTGGAAGTGCGCACCCCCGGATTCGGTGCCCCCGGCATCATCGGGACCGCCTGCCTTGCCCTCTTTTTTGGTTCCCACATGGTTCTCGGCATGACAAGCTGGATTGACGTGGTCCTTATCATCGTGGGCTTCCTGCTTATTATTGCGGAAATCTTCCTGCTGCCCGGCTTCGGTATTGCCGGTATCCTGGGCTTCGTATGTCTTATGGGTGGTGCCTATCTGGCCCTCGTAAAAGCGCCCATCCCCGAATTTACGTGGGAGTTCCAACAATTTAACGATGCCCTCTACACCCTGACGGTAAGCATCGTCTCTTTCATCGGCTTTGTGGTCATCAGCGGCCTGCTCATCCCCTACACCCCCATGGGCCGCGCCCTCGTCTTGAGCGCTGTCGTAGAGATTCCGGCAGAATATGCCCTCCAGGCGCAGAAAAGCATCGGACTCAAAGGTGTTGCCCTGTCCATGCTCCGGCCTGCGGGCAAGGGACGCTTTGGTGCCGCCAAATATGACGTGGTAACCCGTGGCGAGTTTATCGATAAGGGTGCCGCCATAGAGGTCATCGAATCCAGCGGCAACCGCTATGTCGTCACTGCTGTGAAGGAGGAGGGACATGTGTAGGCCCAGTGTGATAAAGGTGAGTATTTGTCCTCGTTCCCACGCTCCGCTTGGGAATGCAGATCCCGGAGCTCTGCTCCGAAAGCTCCAGAAAGAAGCCTTTGCCTACGGCCTTCCGCACCAGGGACACACAACAGATTGATCCAAAACGAACCACAACATGTCCAACCTGCGGACGGCAGCTTCTCTTCCGCCCCGAAAGGGCACAACAGCATGGCCCCAAAAAGACCGCAACATATCCAGTGTGTGGACCGGTTCTCTTCCGCACCGAAAGGGCACAACAGGTTAGCCCAGGGCACCGCCCTGGGTCAGCATGCAGATATAATTAACAGCCCTGAAAGGGCGACACAGAACAAAATCGGGACGCGCTATGCCGCCCTTTCAGGGCTTTGGAATAGGACCCCAATTTTTCCCAGGGCGGTGCCCTGGGCTAACCTGTTCAGGCCTTTCAGGCCAAAGAGCGCCCAAAACTGAAAGGACCCATCAGTGAATACACGAAAATCTTTGCTGAGCATGTTGCACCAGTTGCTGAGAGAAATGGATGTGGTGCAATCCCAAGGGGCGGGATACTATACCTGCTCGCCCTTTGCATGCCGCTTCAATAAGCTGGTGGCTCAGGCCGTGCGCCTTTTCGATGGAAATAACGCACTCATGGAAACCTTCGAGAAGCTGGACGAAACCGACCCCAAGGATCCGGGCGACAAGAGCAAGGTGCTGCTGGCCATCCGCATCGAGATTGGCCAACTCATTGCCCTGCTCGAAGCCACGGAACCCGCCGAAAAGGAGGATAATACCTGATGATCTGGTGCCTCCTGCTATTTGTACTCGGCGTCTCCCTCATCGTCATCGAGTTTTTCCTGCCCGGTGGCATTTGTGCCGTCCTGGGTATCGTCTTGCTCGTCGTGTCCACTGGCTTGGGCATTGCTGCCTATCCCGAGCATACCTTCTTCATCATTATGGGTGAGATACTCGGTGCCTTCGCCGGAATCGTCCTCGGTCTCTATCTCCTCGCCAACACGAAGGTGGGCCAGGGACTTTTTTTGAACACGACGCTGGCTCCTGCCGACAAGAACAGCGGGCAAGCAGCAATCGCAGTAGGCGCGACAGGCGTGGTCTTGACCGACCTGCGCCCGGCTGGCAGCATCGAAGTGGACGGCAAACGCTTTGATGCCGTCTCTGATGGCGACCTCATTGAGGAAGGTGGCCGGATTCACGTGCTCGAAGTCCACGGCAACCGCATCGTGGTAGAAGCCACACCAGACGAATAACGATAGGGATGGGAGCACCACATGAATCTGATCTTTTTTCTAGCCCCTATCGCACTCGTTGTCGGCATGATCGGATTTGTCGTCAGCGTCAACTTATTCTCACTATGGCTCCAGTGTTTGCTTAGCGGTGCCCATATAGATTTAGCGCGTCTGATCGTCATGCGCCTGAAAAAGGTGCGTCCGGCTACCATCGTTGAAGCACGTATTACGGCGGCGAAAGCTGGTTTGAACCTGAGCGTCGATGAACTCGAAGCCCTCTACCTCGCGGGCGGTGACGTACAGCGCGTGGTATCGGCTGTGATTGCGGCGAACAAAGCAGAGATTCCGCTCAGCGTTGAGCAGGCGACCGCCATGGATCTGGCGGGAGAAGATGTGCTGGAGCACATCAGGCTCACGATCTATAAAGAAAAATGCTAACATAACGACGGATGTCGCGTTCAACACTGCTGTCCGTGATAAAATAAATGGCTCACCGTTCGGGATACCGACATGAGTCCCATGTAAACTATAATTCAACCCCGACCACATTGGTCGGAAAACCATAAAAAGGGATCGAAACTATGGACTTCACCACAATTATTCTCGGAATCGGGGGACTGGTAATCTTTGTCCTCGTCATCATTGGCATGAATTTCTTCTCGCTGTGGATTCAAGCCCTGGCGTCGGGCGCGAAAGTCAGTCTGCCGAGTCTGGTTTTCATGCGCTTACGGAAGGTACGACCATCCACCATTGTCGAAGCGCGTATCACCGCCGTCAAAGCCGGCCTGAATCTCGGCGTCAATGAATTGGAAGCCCACTTCCTCGCCGGCGGTAATGTGAATCGGGTGGTTTCCGCCCTCATCGCGGCAAGCAAAGCCAACATTGCGCTCAATTTCCAACAGGCCACCGCCATTGACCTGGCCGGTCGGGACGTGCTCGAAGCCGTTCGGACCTCCGTCATGCCCAAGGTTATCGACTGCCCGGACCCCAACCTGGGTTCCGACACCGTCGCCGCCGTGGCCATGGACGGCATCCAGCTCCGCGCCAAGGCGAAGGTCACGGTGCGGACCAATATCAGCCGCCTCATCGGTGGCGCGACGGAAGAAACCATCATCGCCCGTGTGGGCGAGGGTATCGTAACCACCATTGGTTCCTCCGAGACCCACAAGAAGGTCTTGGAAAACCCCGACATGATCTCCAAGGTTGTGCTCCAGCGCGGTTTGGATGCCGGTACCGCCTTCGAAATTCTCTCCATCGATATTGCTGATGTGGACGTAGGCGAGAACATCGGCGCCCACCTGCAAATTAAGCAGGCCGAGGCCGACAAGCAGATTGCCCAGGCCCGTGCCGAAGAGCGACGCGCCATGGCCAAAGCCCGCGAAACGGAAATGGGTGCCCAGGTGGTCGAGATGCAAGCCAAGGTCGTGGAGATGCAGGCCAAGGTGGTGGAAGCCGAAGCCGAAGTGCCCCGCGCCATGGCCGACGCCTTCCGCAGTGGCAACATGGGCATCATGGACTACTACAAGATGAAGAACATCGCAGCCGACACGGACATGCGCGACTCCATCGCCAAGACGGATGATGACGAGTCGAAGAAATAAAGCTCAGGGACTGACACGGACACAGCACATTGAATAACGGAGACCCTATGGCGATACGATGGACACGACGATTCGAAACGCACCGCCACGACGTCCGTGGCTGTCCCGTTGTCAGGGAGTTTCGCGTCGGGTCTGCCAGGTCAACGACGGGACAGCCACGCCCGTCATAAGTCTCCAAGCTATTACAACGTTGTCGTTTTAAGTTCAAGTGATTAACACATAACAACAGGCACATGGGCGCGTCAGTCCCAGGGACTGACGCGGACACAGCACATCGATTAACGGAGACCCTATGGCGATACGATGGACACGACGATTCGAAACGCACCGCCACAACGTCCGTGGCTGTCCCGCTGTTGGGGTGTTTCGCGTCGGGTCTGCCAGGTCAACGACGGGACAGCCACGCCCGTCATGGGTTTCCAAGCAATTACAACGTTGTCGTTTTAAGTTCAAGTGATTAACACATAACAACAGGCACATGGGCGCG
>JAJRPE010000236.1 GCA_024280935.1 Candidatus Hydrogenedentota bacterium | reverse complement strand
TGGGTTAGGGTGCCGCAAAACCGACCCGCCCTGAAAGGGCAAAATAGCAGGGCCGCAACGGGTGTCCTCTTGATAGACTTTTAATAGTGCCTGCGTGTAATCCAATCATACGTATGCGGGAAAATTTCCATTGTCGCAGGAAACCCTCTTACGCCCTTTCAGGGCTATTTTGTGGCGGGCCATTTTACCCAGGGCGTTGCCTTGGGCTAACCTGTTAAGCCCCTTCGGGGCGCAGGTCTGTGCATCGCGTTCGCTAAGCGGCATAAACGACCTCATAGCTCGACAAGATTGCGCGTTTTCGATAGGGATTTCGCGGGGCTTCTTTCTCTATCAGATCCACCTCCCGGCCAAAGAGCAACTTTAGTTCATCGCGCATGTCGCTCAAGTCCCACAAACTCCATGGGACATCCTCCTCAAATACGACCAATACATCCACGTCGCTGTCTGGGTGGAAGTCGTCCCGCAGTACCGAGCCAAAGAGAGAGAATTCCCGCACCCGCCATTTCTGGCAGAAGGCCTTAATCTGAGCCAACGGCAGTTTAATCTTCACATTGGTCATATTCCGTCTCCATGGAACGGCGCTTGTACTATCCGCGCCACGCCTCCAACAATTATTGTACCGGTTTTGTTGGCGTGTTGGGAAATCACCGTCTTGCGCGTTTGAGCGGTCCAACGGTATAGTAGAAGCCGGTAGCAACCAGGAAATTCCATGAACATCATCCGAAATAAACGTATTTCTCGCCGTACTATGCTGTGCGGCATGGGCGCGGCCCTGGCCCTGCCCGCGCTCGACCTCATGGTGCCCGCAAAAGCAGCCGCGAGCGGTGTCAAGGCTCCTGTCCGCATGGCCTGCCTTTATTTTCCCAATGGTGTCTGGACAAAAAAGTGGATCCCCGAAGAAACGGGCATGGACTATGCCCTTTCCTATGCCTTGGAACCCCTGAGCGACTTTAAGAAGGACTTCACCGTTTTCTCCGGCCTCGACAAGGCCAACAGCCGCCGGGGTGACGGCCACTACGCAAAGACCGCAAATTTCCTCACGGGCGAGCCTGTCACCAAAACGACGGGCAAAGACATCAGTGTGGGCGGCATTTCCATGGACCAGCTTGCCGCGAAGCAACTGGGCCATCTCACGCCCCTGCCGTCCCTGGAGCTGGGCATCGACCCGGTTATCTCGGGTATCGACAGCAACGTGGGCTTCACCCGCCTCTATGGCTCTTATATTTCCTGGCGCTCGGCGACCCAGCCCGTGGCGCGGGAGATTAATCCACGCTACGTCTACGAGCGTCTCTTTGGCGAAAAAGGTGCCACTGTCAACACGCAGCGCAACGCCGACTTCCAAAGCATGCTCGATTTGGCCCTGGAAGATGCCAAACGGCTCCGACGCCAGCTTGGGCGGGATGACCAGGTGAAGCTCGACGAGTACATGGAATCGGTGCGGGCCGTGGAAGAGCGCATCGACTTCGCCATGAAGCCCGATCCCCGGGAATGGAAACCCGCCGCTATCAACCTGCCCGACGGCGCGGGTTTTGAAAAGCCGGGCAGCTTTGAGGCCCAGATCCGCATCATGCTGGACCTCATGGTGCTCGCCTTCCAAACGGATTCGACCCGCGTCCTCTCCTTCATGTTTGCCAACGATGTCTCCGGGCGAAACTTCTCCTTTGTGCCGGGTGTCCACGACGGGCACCATCAGCTCTCGCACCACGAGAACAAGGAAGAAAAGATCAAGCAGTACACGGAGATTAACCGTTGGCACGCCGCCCAATTCGCCTACCTCCTGGGCAAACTGCGCGCCATCCCCGAAGGCGAGGGCAATCTCCTCGACAACAGCATGATTCTCTTCGGATCCAGCATTTCCGATGGCAACCGCCACGACCCGAACAACCTGCCCATCCTCGTAGCGGGCAAGGCGGGCGGTCAGCTACAAACCGGACAGCACATTGCCAGCGCGAAGAACACCCCCCTGTGCAACCTCTACCAGACCATGCTGGGCGCTATGGGGGTAGAACGGGAGAGCTTCGGCGACAGCAACGGCCTTCTGAAAGACATGCTTATCACCTCACGCTATGGCGACTACAATCCGGTCTGCTGAGGTGGCTGAGGTCTGTCGAGTTGCTGTGGACAGGGTGGACTTTGTAGACACAGTGGACCTTGCGCCACAAGGGTGCCTATGTGGGTGCGGGTTCGCGACAGGTGGCCTGGTTTTTAGTACCTTCATTCTGCGGAAACCGCAATAAAAAACAAGATATTTTTTTGATGCGCCCAAAAGCTACGGTAAACAATGCCTATAGCGTACTTTTGAGACAGACGAATATTTTGGGGACTTGGTCCCGTTTGCGGTCGAAACACAACCTTTGCGTCTTTGCGCCTTTGCGTGCCAAACGAAAAAGATCGCACGCAAAGACGCAAAGAAAAGAAATATTTCACCACGAATGGACTCAGAGCAGCCATTGGCCGCAACCAAAAGTATTTACCACAAAGGCCGCGAAGATCACGAAGAAGAAATGAAGAACATAAAAAAACTCTACATCGGTGGCCTGGAAAACAATAAACACTAACCACGAATGAACACGAATCCTCACGAATCCTCACGAATAAGAAAAACAGGACTTCAATCAGAATCAAAGCAGAAATTACAGGACGCTGTTATTGAGCTATATCCAACGCTGATGTGGGCAATGGAGTTTTCTTCCACAAATCCTTTTGAATGATGTGCAAAAATAAAACGTACGCTTAACCGTTTTTTTCTGGCGATCACCGCCTTGAACCCTCCCGTGGCCCGCCCGTATGATCAGGGCTGGTAGTTGACGCAGAAAGCAGTGCCGTTATGATTCGCAGTTACGAACATGAAGACTTGGACGAAGTTCTGGAAACATGGTACGCCGCTTCCCAAGTGGCGCATCCCTTCCTTACCGAAGATTTTTTCGAGGCAGAGCGGGAAAACATTCCCAACGTATACTTGCCCATGGCGGACACCTTCGTCTATGAGAAGGCGGGGAAGGTTGTGGGTTTCATCGCGTTGATCGGGGACGAAATTGGCGCCATCTTCGTTCATCCCGAATTCCATGGCCAAGGCGTTGGCCGCGCCCTCATGGACCATGCCCAAGGCCTCCGGGGCAATCTCGAAGTCGAGGTTTTCAAGGAAAATCGCATTGGCCGGGATTTCTACCGGCGCTATGGCTTCTCTTTCATCGACGAACATGTTCACGAAGAGACCGGCGAGACCCTGCTGCGCCTCGTGTACGACGAAAGCTAGCGTAAAGTGGCTGGGCCACAACCCAAAACCGTCATCCTCGCGCACGCGGGGATCCAGTAGTATTAGGGTATGCTCCCGCCGCGTTCTGGATTCCCACTTTCGTGGGAATGACAGTGACTTGTCTCTTTGTGAAGACCCTCAAAAAACACGTCAGGTGCCACGGACCTCTCGGGGCTTACCCGTGTGGATGAGGGAACCACAAAAAGCAGCGGCTTAACGATAGGTCCAGTGATTTTTCGCGGGCAGGTGGGGCGCGCTGTTAAAAGCGCTGAGCGAAATCTGCGTGTCGTGGTAGAGGTATTCCACGAGGGCACCGTTGCGGAGGGTCCAGATAAGTCCGAGCGTTTTCTTCGGCGCAAGCCCAAGAACGCTGCCCGCCGTAACCGCCGCCACGCCGCCGGACGTAACCAGGGCCACGCGGCTTCCTCGGGGTGAGTCCACGACGCTGTCCTTCAGTGCCGACTGCACACGCCCACAGAATTCGCCCCAGGTTTCCAGTCCCGCTTCGTGAAAAGCACCCGTCGCCCACCGCTCCATGACGGCTTCCATGTAGTGCTGAATGGTCCGGCGTTTGGCCTTGGTATCTTCGGCGGCCTCAAAAGCGGCCTTCAGCGCGCCCACATCGGAATCCTCCACCGACAACGTGCTATTGGCATACGCCATCAAGCCATCCCAGTTGAACTCATCCAGGCGCTCATCGTGTATGGATTCCGGGCAGGTCATGCCCTCTTTTCCCATTTCCTCCAACAAGGCATCGGCCGTTTCCTGGTGGCGCTTACGGGGTCCGACCACGATGCGCGTGGGGCACAACCCTTGCGCCGCCCAATAGCGGCCCAGGAGGCGGGATTGTTCCCAGCCCAACGCCGAAAGCCGGTCATAGTCCTCCGAAAGAAAGGAGGCCTGCCCGTGGCGAACCACGATAAGTGTACTCATAGCTGGTATTCCGATTCTATTGCCTGGCTTAACAAACGCCGCCCGCCAACAGGTTGTGTGGCGGGCGGTACGTAGTTTTCTGGATCGTGCAGGACCGCTACACGCCCCACTTTTCCCGGATCATCTTGAGTCCGTTGGTGGCGAGGTATTCTTCGCTGGGTGACATCTCCCGCCAGATGCACGTTGCACCCGCGAGGTCGGGAATCCAGGAGCCGAAGGCCTCAATGACCAACCAGCCGTCGTAGCCGATTTCCTTCAGCGCCTTGAAGGAGCTGTCGTAGTCGATATGGTCGTCGCCCGGCGTGGAGCGGTCATTGGCGGAGATGTGTACGTGGTTAATGCACTCGCCGCCCGCCTTAACCGCTTCGGCAAGGCCCTTCTCCTCAATGTTGGCGTGGAAGGTGTCGTACATTTCGCCCACACTGTCCAAGCCAATCGCCCGCACGAGCTTGGCGGCATCTTCCTGGGTATTGAGGAAGTAGGTTTCAAAACGGTTAAGCGGCTCGATAGAAAGTTTGATACCCTTCTCCGTGGCATGGGCACCCACCTCCTTGAAGCCCGCTACGGCGCGGTCGAATTCTTCCGGCACGGGACCGCGCCCAACAAGTCGACCAACGGGACTGTACAAGGGTCCCAGCAGGGTCTCGGCACCGAGCACCACGCAGGAATCAATGCAGGCCTTCAAATGGGTGACCGCAGCGGCCCGCTCCCCGGCTTCTTCGCCGATGAGATTCGCGCCTTCGGGCATGACCGTGACGGCGGTGCGCTCCAAGCCCAAATCGTTGCACTTGGCGGCCAGGGTTTCCCAGGGCGAGCCATCGGGGGAAAACATGGGAAACTCAACCCCGTCGAATCCCCATCCCTTGATATCTTCCAGTAATTTGAGGTGGCTATTGTCCGCACCACCAGTCCACAGCAACAGATTCATCCCAATCTTCATGGGGACTCACTCCTTTGGTTATTAATCATCCAGCAGGGATTCGGGGTCGCGGGCGGAATGTACGACCCGCATTACCACCAATTCTCCCGTTTCATTCAGGTAATAAAAAACCATATATCTCCCCACAGAAAAACTTCGCAGGCCTGGGACAAACAGCTCCTCACTTCGGCTCCGCCCCATACCTGGAAGATCCGCAAGGGAACGAAAAGTGCTTTCCAACGTGTCCAGAAACCGATCCGCCGCCTCGCAATTATCCTCGGCGATATACGCCCAAATATCCAGGAGGTCTCGTTCTGCCAACGTTGTACGGAAAATCTCCCTCATCGCTATGCAGAAGGAGACTCTTGCTCATGTCGAACTCGGGCCTCCCGCTTAATCGCCGCCATATCAAGTGGGGCAACGCGGCCCTCGTGAACATCTGTCATGGCATCCGCGAGATCCCTGCGTAATTTCTGGCGCTTGTGCCCCAAATGCTCATCAAGCAGACGCAACGATAACTCAACCGCCTGCTTAGCATCCTTGCAGTGCCCAGAGGCGAGCATCCGCTCTATTACGTCCTCGCCAGGGCCGCTTATCTCTACTCTCGTCATAACGGTTCCTATCTATATCCATGGTAGCACCACGCCAATACCCTGTCAAAATAATGACACCGCCATTGGAACTATTGGGAAACATACGGGATAATACCAGACATAACGTAGGAGTTGTGTCTTGATGTACCTGTTTCCCTCAAATATTCTGCGGCGCGTTGCCCTGGCCTTCGGTGTCGGCCTCATAGCGTTTGCACCAACAGCCTCTTCGGAAAACCCCACGCCAGAATCCCTCGATTTTTTCGAGACCCATGTCCGGCCTGTGCTGGCGAGCCGCTGCTACAAATGCCACGGACCCGAAAAGCAGAAGACTGGTTTGCGCCTTGATGCCCGTGCCTCCATGTTGGCAGGGGGGGAAGGCGGCCCCGTATTGCGGGAAGGCGACCAGGCGGCAAAAAGTCGTATTCTCGAAGTCATCGGCTACGACAAGCACACCAAGATGCCCCCCGACGCGAAACTGCCCCAGGAACAGATCGATGCCATTACACAGTGGGTACTGATGGGCGCAGCCTGGCCCGAGGGAGACAAGATCGTCGCCACCAACAAGGCCACCAGTTGGGAGGAGCGGGTTAGCGCGGCCAAAGCCACCCACTGGGCCTTTCAGAAGGTCGTCCCGCCCGAAGCACCACCCGCCGCGGATGAGGCCATGGCTCAGACACCAGTGGACCAGTTCATCCAGGCACGTCTCACACCGGAGGGCCTTCTCCCGTCCCCAAGAGCCGACAGGCGCACCCTGATTCGCCGGGCCTATCTGGACCTGATTGGTCTCGCCCCAACCTTGGAGGAGGTCCAGGCCTTTGAAGGGGATGTCAGTCCCGATGCCTTTGATAAGGTTATCGAGCACCTGCTGGCTTCGCCCCACTATGGGGAGCGTTGGGGGCGGCATTGGCTGGATGTGGCCCGTTACGCGGATACGAAAGGCTACGTGTTTCAACAGGAGCGCAACTTCGGTTTTTCCCACACCTACCGTGATTATGTTGTTCGGGCCTTCAACGAGGACCTGCCCTACGACACCTTCTTGAAGCAGCAGTTGGCGGCGGATCTCCTGGAGCGAAACGGAGACAATACTTCGCTGGCGGCGCTGGGCTACATCACGCTGGGTCGACGCTTTGTGGGCAACATTCACGACATCACCGATGACCGTATCGATGTGGTTACACGGGGCATGCAGGGCCTGACGGTGGCCTGCGCACGGTGTCACGAGCACAAGTATGATCCGGTCTCTTCCGAAGACTACTATAGCCTTTACGGCATCTTCCGCAGCAGCCAGGAGCCGGCGGAACTTCCCCTCATCGAAGAACCCGATCCCGATGACCCCACGTATCAGGAATATCTCGTTGCCTTGAATGAAAAGGAGGCAGAAAAGGAAGCCTATATCGATGAGATACAGGTGCAACTGCTCACCCACTGCCGGGATACGATAGCGGATTATTT
>JAJRPE010000009.1 GCA_024280935.1 Candidatus Hydrogenedentota bacterium | reverse complement strand
GTTCCTTCCCAAAGCCCACCGGGACGGGCACGCGCCTCAACGATTAGCTCCCTGCCCACAGTGATCGGTTCGCCAACACGCACCCTGCCAAATGGCCGATGCCGGGGGCGCGAGTCCGTCCCTGAGATTCCGTCTCTTAGCGCAAACTTGGCCTACCTTCCTCAAGACACCGTTCCATCCACCCCGCGAAGGTGCATTGGGAACCCGGTGGTGAATCGAGGGGAAGGCAGGCGAGGCTTTCTGGCTCGCGATATTCGGCGTCCACATCGACTGCCGTTGTTCAAACATCAATCCAACGGACGTGCCGCACGATCCTGAGGAACGAAGGTCGAAGACTCGCCGTAGGAGAGTTCGTGCGCTTGGAGCAACAGTACCGTGATATTCCCAAAGCCCCCTGCGCACGAACCCGTCAGGACTCGTTGATACTCGCCTTTTGGGGATCGTGCGGCACGACTGATATTCGTAACCGTCCTTTTAAGCGCCACCCGTTCAGTCCAACGAGGTTTCTAAGTCGGCAAGCGACTGAAAAACCATTACTCGTTCACGCCATGTTTCTTGTTGGCGAAGCCAACGTTTTTATGTTCCCCTCCTTGGAGGGGTTAGGGGTGGGTCGAGTGTTCGGGTGAGAATCAACCCACACCCAGCCCCTCCGAGGAGGGGAGCCTTTTCGGCTCCGTGAACGCTTACGCACTTTCCAGCCCAACGCCCTTCATTAATGATCGCCTGGGCAAGGGTGTCCGTGGGGTCACGCCCCCGACGGCTTTTATGCTGATGGGTTCGTTATCCACCAACACCAAGATTAAGTTTTTTGAAGACCGCGATGTTGGAATAGCCTTCCTGGTCGAGGTCCCCGTAGTTTTCGAGCCGCTCATGCAAGGCATGGACGATCCCCGTAATCGAATGCTCCGGCTGAAAACCCAGATAGGTCCGGGCGCGGTCGCAGGTGACCTTGTAGTTCCGAAAGTCCTGCACGTCTTTAATCTTCACGCCGATTTTCTTGCCGGTGCAGGCCTCGATCTCGTCCTTCACGAAATCGGCGACCTGGCCCACGGTGAAGTTGTCTTTCGCCACATTGAAAATCCCGCTTATTTCCCGGTCGGCCTGTATTGCGCGAAGGAAGGCGCTGGACGTATCGCGCACATCGATGAGGGGCCGCCAGATGGAGGGGTTGTTCACCGTAATCTCCCCATCTTGAATGGCGCATTTGAACATGGTATTCACGATGAGGTCGAAGCGCATGCGCGGACTGTGGCCGCAGACGGTGCCCTGGCGCAGTGCGATGGTGGAGAAGTTCTCGTCTTGCAACTGCAAGACCCCGTTTTCGCCTTCGAGTTTGGATATCCCGTAGGGGTAGGCGCAGGTGACTGGGGCATCTTCGTCGTAGAGTTCGTTGACGGTGTAGCCGTAGACGGAGCAGGATGAGGCGTAGACAAAGCGTTTCACGCCCGCCTGTTTTGCCTGAAACGCGAGATAAGACGGCAGAGCCCCGTTTTGGATGAAGTTTAACGCCGGGCTGTATTCCGCCATGGGATCGTTGGAGAGGCCCGCCAGGAAGACAACTTGGTCGTAGGGTTTCAGCTCCGCGACACCCAGTTGAAAGAGGTCTTTCTGAATGACCCTGGTGTCTTCGGGCAGGTGATTGCCAAACCAGAGCAGGTCGACCACATCGACATCGTAGCCGTGGTCCTGGAGAACAGGCACGAGAACCGATCCAATATAACCGGCACCACCGGCGACCAAAATCCGCATTTTGGGTGTCCTTCCACGACATAGGCACCGCGCGCATCCTTGCTTGCGGCCACACGGTAGTATAACAAGCGGCATCTTGCCCCGTACAATGGGCTGACTGAACGAAAACGGCAAACAGGAGGAATCGTTCGTGAAGCGTGTTGCATTGGGTATGTTCGTGTTGACGATGACCGCACTTGTTCAGGCAGAGGCAAGTTTTCCCACGGTGGAAGTGGTTCCCCGGCCTGCTCTGCAGATTGCCTTTGAGATCGATGGCGTCGAGGTGGTCCGTTATATTGCGGGGGACAGCGCCCCCAAACCCTTCCTGTACCCCCTCATCGGTCCGGCGGGCAAGCGCCTTACGACCATGTCCCATCCGATAGATCCGAACGGACACCGCCATCATCGTTCCGTCTGGGTAGGCCACCGGGATGTGAACGGAAACAATTTCTGGGAGGAAAAGGACGGGAGTCGAATCGTCATGACGCGATTGGAGGCCTATGGTCACGAAGCCGCGTCGGCCTGGTTTCGGGCCGCCCACGAGTGGCGTGATGCCCAGGGCGCGGTCGTCCTTCGCGAGCAACGAACGTGGACCGTAACGCGACTGGAGGCTGGTGCCTATTACCTGGACCTGAACATTGCGTTCAGCCCTGGCGATGAAGGGGACGTGACCTTTGCCCAGACCCCCTTTGGCTTCCTCGGTGTCCGGGTCACACCACCCATGTCGGTGAAGCTTGGGGGCGGGCGCATACTGAATTCCGAAGGGGCGCTCGACGAAGCGGGTGTCCATTGGAAGAAAGCGCGGTGGGTGGATTACGCGGGGCCGGTCGCGCCCAGGGTGGTCAACGGCGTGACGCTTTTTGATCACCCGAAAAATCCCGGATCACCTACCACCTGGCACGTTCGCGACGAAGGATGGATGGGTGCCTCGTTTACCTACAGCGAAGCCCGTGTACTGAAAGAGGGGGAGGCGATGACGCTCCGCTACCGCATCTACGTTCATGGTCCCGATGAGGAGCAAGATTCCCTGGAGAGCCATTGGAAACGCTTTGCCGGGGAGTAGAGGAAAGAAGGCGCGATTTTTACGGAGCTCGCCTGAGTGCGTCATCAAGGGGAACTGTGGGTGCGAGCCTCCAAGGAAAAGCCGACCCAAACCCGCACCCACAAGCTCCGGTCCTTCGTCCCTGCGCGTGTAGGTGGCACCCGCCGTCCTTTTTTAAGAGCCAAGATAACACGGGTCGCGAACGCTTGCTCATGTTTCTATATAAGTCGCCACTACAAGCGGGTTCGCACATAACGAAGATACGCCCCCGCCCAGCCGCAGAGGAGCAACCCTGCCTCGCCAAACCGGCCCCGCAATGCCCACGCGGCAAAACGCGCTCCCATCCAGACTCCGTTCAGCACACTAAAGGTCAGGCTGCGCAATACGTCATCCTCGTAGTACTTGAGCATGGCGTAGGTGCTGTTGTGCTCCTGCATCCGAATGGCATCGCCTGTTTTTTGCTCGCTGCCCCGGTGGCGAAAAACAGCATCGGCGACAAATCTGAAGTCGAAACCAGCACGGGCCGCCCGAATGCACAAATCACTGTCCTCAAAATAGTAGGGAAGTTCCTCATCGAAACCACCGAGGGCCTCAAAGCACGCACGGGGTATGCCCAGGTTGCAACTGGGACCCGTGTTGGCCCGCTCCGGGCGGCAGCGCAGGCTTTTTCCGATGAAGGTTGTCCGCCGCGGTACCGATTGAACACGCCCGCCATGAAAATCAACGACGTTCCCCAACAAGACCGTAGCTTCTCTCTCTGCAACCAACATAGCCGTCAACCAGCCCTCATCCACCACGCCATCGTCATCCAGGAAGAGCAAGAGACTTCCCCGCGCCTCAGCGGCACCGAGATTGCGTGCCCTTGAAGGCTGACTGGGAACGGGGCAACGTACCAGACGCACTTCGGGAAAAGTTGTGGCGAGCGCCTCATTTGTTCCATCGGTGGAGGCGTCATCCACCACAATAAGCTCGCAAGCGTCGTGGTCGGCCATGGCGGTATTGAGCGCGTGCAATAGTTCCGTTATTCCATCACACCGATTGCAGGTGGGAATGATAACGGAGACACGCATCTGCCCGTTGAAATCCAAATTTTTTCTCAGAGAAGACATGGAGCGATAGTACGTGGACAGGCAACCGCGTTGCCACTTGGAACATTGCTCCCCGGTTGTGGTCTTGCCCAGGTTGGATTAAAACAGGTCGTCAAAGTTTATCCGGGGGAAACTCTTCAGGGCCGTGCCCGGCGTGGCATTCTGTATCTGGACCCCATTGGCCTGTGCCCAGGCGTGGGCACAATCGAAATCGCGCTCGGCTTCTTCGGGTTCAGGCGGCAGGAACTGGTTTTTTCCACCATCGGTATAGGCTGCCGTAAAATGGGTCGGATGGGTTGCATCCTGCGTAGACCAGAGGGCGGGTGCATGGACTGCTCCGCGGTCAATCTTTTTCCAGGCGCGCTGGGCCGCCAGGGTGGCCTCGTAGACCCGCCCCCCCCGGAGCTGTCGGGCCACACGCCGCCGGAAACGCCGAAAATATCGGCTATAGCCACGCCGTGAAAGATTGTAGCGGTGATCGGTACCGACAAGAATAATCGGGTCACAGCCCATGCACGCGGCAATCTGGAGCAACATATAAGTCACCGTAAAGCCCACATAGGTCTGGGTCGGATCGGCGGAAAAGGCCCGGTCGGTTTTCTCGGGCCAAATACTGTTGATAGGGCAGCCGTTGGCCATGTTCACTATCGGCGCATACTCCACAGGAAAAAACTTGACCGTGTCTGTGGGAACATGGGCTTCATAGATGTCGTGGTAGTTCTCGATCTGGAACTTGTCGTAACAGCCCCAGTAGGTAAAAGGAAAGCCCCAGGATTCATAACCCAGAAAACATCGGTTCGACCCCAGGGTGATCTCATTCTTGAGCCGGGTCATATCAAGTTGCTGGAGGCTGGGTCCATTGCCCACTAGGAAACAGCGCTGGCCCCGGTGGCGGTTGTGAAAGGCATCCAGGAGATAAGGCAGTGCGACCCGTTCCTCATTCTGGTGCGCCACAAAACGCACTTCCCGAAAACCCCACGCCCACGCATGTTGCAGGAGATCATAGTGGGGTGCAAGATCGGCCATCAGGTTGCCTGGTCTATACCGCATGGGAATCTGGTTCAGCGATAGCGGGATTACCAGCGCAGTCCGGTCTGCCTTTGCCAGGGCATCCTGGACTTGTCGGGGAAGTGTCCCATCCCCATCCGGGACGAAGTGGTTGCAAACTGCGGCGTGGGACTCGGCGATATCGCGGGCTTGCTCATGATCCGACAGCAGCCATACCGATGCCTCATCTGGCAGCCCGCGCAACCAGCACTGGAGCAAATAAGGATCATGCCCGCTGGGAAGAAAAACGAATTCGGTTTTCATGGGAGGAGCCGCCACGAAGGTGCGGGGCGATAGTCTGGGGTGGCCTTGAACACGATGCACTCACTTTCCGATATTGAGTCTGCTAAGGATACTAACAGGCTTGCGCTGTTTATCGGTAAGCGTTCGCGGCGGGCAGGAGTGCGAACTTTCCAGTCCGCAACAAGGGCGGCGTTATGTCAGCAAAGGCCGCTCGTGTTTTTCCATGACCCACAGGCATCGGCTGGCGTAACACGTGCCCTGCGGCGGGTAGGAAAACCCGCCCTCCTGATACCCGGTGAACGGTTACGAAAAAAGGAAGGGGTGCGCAGTACAGGTGGTGTGGACCGTACTGCGCACCGAGGGAGGCGTGGCCTGAATCAGGCCAGCTTGAGACACCGCGTACTTGGTGCGGGGCGCGACATCTCAGAAGATATTCAGGACAGCGGTTCCCTGGTCGCTGCTGACCAGTATCCAGCTTTGCTGATAGAGAATGACACCGCATATGCAGAGCGTGGGCTGGCAGATCCGGGTAAAGACCTTCTTGCCACAAAAGGTGGAGAGGTACCAGGCGCGAATTGGTGACTGGGTTCGGATCATGTGGGATGGGGTGAAATCCATTTTGACTGTCCTTCATGGTAATTTTGTTAGAATCGAAGCTATTGTTTGTCAACAGACTACCTAGAGCCAGTCCTGTGCCAAGTTTTATATGAATAGCTGTAAGTATTTTTATATAAGTGACTTGCCCGATTATATTTCTGTGAGCCTCTGACTTTCGACGATGCTTTTCTGGAATAGGCCGTTCAAATATGTACAAATTCTGCGGAAATTTTCTGCCGTGTACATTTCTGTTGGCGGTAAGGAGGAATCAAGTCAAAGCCGGACGGGGGTGAGCCTCGGCGGGTGGATTTTCTACAGCATGATGTCCCGAAGGCGATGGGTGGAATTCCCCAGCCGCCGGGAAAAACGTCAGGGAAGGACCTTTGTTAACAAAAATTGTCACACTATAGTGGGTGTATTGGGACAACATCTGTGCTAAGGTGGTAGCCATGGGGCAGTTACGGTGTGGTGGAAAAATTGGCACGTCCTTTGCCAATAGTTTACCGGAGCGCAGCAAACGGCATCGCCCAAGGAGGCCAAGCCATGAAAAAAAACCAGGGATTTACGCTTATTGAGTTGATGATCGTTGTAGAAATAATCGCTATCATTGCGGCCATTGCCATGCCCAATTATATACGCACGCGCATTCAGGCGAACGAGGCATCCGCCGTGGCCAGTCTACGGGTAATCCTCGATGCGGAGAATAGCTACAACACGCAATACTACGTTTATGCAACGGACATAGCCTCCCTCACCAATGAAGTTCCCCCCTTCCTCACTGGTGGAGATTGGTTAACACCGAAGAATGGCTACATGTACCGGGTGGAGGGTGCCCCATCGAATTTTGCCGCCTATGCGACACCGGTAGAGTTCAGCGTGACGGGATGGCATGGTTTCAGGATTGACGCGACGGGCACCATTCGCTACGAGGTGGGTGTGGAGGCAACCGAGGCAAGTCCCGCCATATCGGGCAACTGATAGTTGCTAAATCCAATTTCCTGGCACGTGCGGGAAAGGCGTGTTGGGAAAGAATGTTGCGCCTACTCGTTGGTCCCGGCTATTCTCCTGAAGAAAGACAGGATCTAAGCCTTCACGGCACGGGCAACTATAGTCCTCAAAAAACAACCTTCGGGTGCCACGGGTAGGCCTCTCAGGGCTTACCCGTGTAATTTCTACCGGCGAGGGAGACGGTTCAGATTC
>JAJRPE010000235.1 GCA_024280935.1 Candidatus Hydrogenedentota bacterium | reverse complement strand
GATCGATGGCATTGGACGGCCAAGTGCGAATAACCGGATCTTTGCCATCCAGCCCGAGGCGTCGGTCCACGATGGCCACGGCGCCCCAGGGACGGTCATGGCAGGATCCAAATATGCACAGCACCTGCTGCGTGCCCGGTATGGGACGTGCATCAATGACACCGCCGGGCGAGTTGGTATTGTTTCCCCAGTAGACCGCATGGTTGGTTCCATCCGGGTTTACCGTCCAGAGCGCCTGGGCATCACCGAAATTCCGATCCACGTATTCCCAACGGTAATAGAGGATCTTCCCCTCCGGGGTCAGGGTTCCGTGCCCCTCAAAAAGGGTGCTCTTACCGATTTGATGGATGTTGGAGCCGTCCCCGCCCATGCGGTACAGGTTCGCCATGATATGGCGATTACACATGCAGTATTTGGGTTCGCGTGTGGAAGAGAAAACGATGTCACCCTCAGGGAGATAGAGGGGATCGATATCAGAAACACGGGGGGCACTGGTGAGCTGTCGGAGTCCTGTCCCGTCGGTATTCATTTCATAAATGTGATAATCGTCATCGATATTCTTCCGCATGGAGAAGATGATTCGCTGGCCGGAAAAATGAAGCTCTGGATCGCGGACCTTGCCGTCAGGAACCGCTATCAGTGTCTCCACCTTGCCGCCTTGCGCAAAGTCGATGGTCTTCATGGAGCCACCCGCCTGGAAACTGGCCGTGTTGATTTCGCCCTTCTGGAATAGCGTCGCTGTATTGTGGTGATCACTTTTGTATTGTGCCCGCACCACGAAGAGGATAGGCTGAGCACTGACCAAGGGGTTTGCAACGAGGGCCTCGCGCTGAAACGCACGCAGTTCCTGAAGCAACTCCGGGTGAGCGGGTAGTTGGGCTTCATAGTGCGCCAGGCGTGCCAGGAACTGTCCGCCATCGGGGTAACGGTCGGGAAAGCGGGCCGTCAGATCTTCAATGGCCCGGGCAAGTGCATCCAGATCAACCCGATCACCCGAGGTATCGGCTTCAAACACCCGCTGGGCAGATGGTTGCGCAGGGGCGACCGCTACCACGACCTGGGTCGCGAGCATCACCCCCACGAGTAAGAGATCTGAGTGTTTACGGATCACTTGACCTTATTTCCCACGTTGTAATGGTCATTCAAGCCCATCCTGCTCCGAGCGCTGGCGTGATGCCTCCAACAATGCCAAGCGTGTGGATCGTTCCGGGTAGTTAACGGCAAGTTTGCGGACGGTTTCGAGCGATTCGGTATCACCGATGTGCCCAAGGGCCACGGCGGCGGCATGGCGCGTATCAGTTGCATTCTCCAGGTCTTGGACAATGTCCAGCAAGACAGGAACCCCTCGGGGATCACCGATCTTGCCCAGTGCCCATGCCACGGAAGCACGCCAACAAGGCGTTAGCCCGTTGTGGAGAAAGAGAACGCCCGGCCCCAGGGGATCGGGACGTCCTGAAGCGGCCTCGGGTAAGGATTTTTCCAATATGGCGATGAGCGGCGCTGCCGATTGCGGATTCGCCAGGTTGCCCAGGGTGCGGGCAAGGTAAAAAGACACCCAGTTTCCCACAGGCAGGGCATCGACGATGGGAATTCCGGTGTTGAACACGCGCTCAATACCGCTGTCCAGCGTGCAATATCGCAGCAGGGCCGCCTCTATTCGGGGCGCGTAGTCCTGGTCGCGACAGGCCAGGGAAAGTATCTGGGCGGCGCGGTTTTCGGGGCCGGGATGACCGGCCCAACATCGGATAACGGTGGAAAGAGCCTCTTTGATTACAGGGTCCGCCGTGGCCTCCGGGTCCCCCAGGAGGGCCAGGCAGGTCTCAATAACCTTTGTTCCCAAGGGATGACGACGAAGAATACGTCCCACGAGGGTTTCATAGTCATCGTTGTACAACAACAAGGCACGGTCTGGATCGATGGGCACGGAACGGATGATGTCGGCCAGGATCGTATCAGCACGGGTAGAACCCAGCGCATCCAGCGCTTCGAGAATAAAGTAATGGATGGGCGATGCGTGACAGGCCATCAAGGCGGGATGATCACCGTACCAGAGGGTATAGTCGGGATAGGCTTGCAGTCCGGCGAAAGCATCGATCAAGGACGTTTCCGCCTCGGGTGTCCCAATGCGGCCCAGGGCTTCGGCAGCGGCCTCGGCAAGAAAAAGGTTGCCCGTTTTGGGCTTGCTGTGCTCAACCAAAAGCGCGGACAGCATAGGCACCGCTTCCGTGTCACCAAGGTATCCAATCGCCCGTGCGGCGGCCTGCAAGGTTCTTGGATTGATATCCGAGACCGCATTAAAGCGGACATTATCGCTCGTGTGTCCGTCGGCTATCCAAGCGGGATAGGGGTTGTTGCTCTGCTCCTTCTGCACATAATCTCGAAGCGCGGCCCGTGCGGATGGCCCGCCGGTGTGTCCGAGAGCAACGGCTGCATGGCGAACATCGTCACGGTCACCCGCCTTTATCCGTGCTATCAATGACTCCTCTATGGTCTCCCAATTGGTCTCCGCAAACCAGGTTTTCCAAGCATTGGCTTCCTTCTGGTAATCCACATCTCCAGAAATGTAAGCGTCCGATTCGCTGTGCCCCGTCAGGTTTTCCAGTGCGATAATGGCCCCACGTACCACCAGCAGATCCTCGTCGGACAGTGCTTGAAGCAAGGGAGGAGCCGATTCTCGTGTCCCACACGCCGCCAGCGCCATGGTGGCGGCCACGCGAAGTTCCCGGCTGTCATCCTGCAGGCATTGCGCCAACGCGGGGGCCGCCTTGGGATCGCGGAAAGTGGCGAGGCGCTGAGCGGCGGAAATTTTAAGCGCCACGTCGTCACCCCGCAACTGAGCAATCAGGGCATCCACCTCATCCCGCCCCGTGGCCAGGGGATCAGCGGTTTCACTGTGGCGATTGATTCCGGCAACTTCACGGAAGCGGTCAAATTGCAACTCCATCAGGCCCGTGACCGCCGGATTGTTGCCCCGGAAACGGTGCGGCTTTCCCTTCCCCAGCAATTGCAGGGGCGGTGTCCTGAGCGCCATTGGACGGGGCGCATCAAAAAGGGGCGTAGATTGCCGTGGCTGATGACAGCCCACACAGCTTCGCGTTTCTCCGGGGCGCACGTAAATCCAGGACATCTCGTTCAGCTCAGAGCGGCCCTCGGCATCGACGGCCTGTAAGGCGATGGGCGTATCTGCGGGCACTTCGATGGCAAATGAGCCGTCGGGCGCCAGCGGAACCGTACCCAACTCGACGGTCTCGTTGCCCGCGTGAACAATATAGGCATGGGAGGAGCGGGTGGTAAGCCCTATGCCTGCCAGCACCCGGATCGCACGGATCCGATCCCACCCGGCGGTGGTGTTCTTCGTGAATTGGGCGCTCTGACAGAAG
>JAJRPE010000234.1 GCA_024280935.1 Candidatus Hydrogenedentota bacterium | reverse complement strand
GCCGCAACGTTCACGGCGGCTTCGCCACCCCGGAATACGGCGGCATCCCCGATGGGAAACTCATCCAACGCGGCGATTTTGAAGAGTGCCAGGGCATGGGCCACTCCTTCGGCTACAACCGGAACGAGACCGCCGACAACTACCGCAGCACCACGAAGCTACTCCACCTCCTCATTGGGAACGTAAGCCGGGGCGGCAACCTCCTCCTCGACATAGGCCCCACCGCCGACGGGCGCATCCCCGTGGTCATGGAGCAGCGCCTCTTGGAGATGGGCGAATGGCTTGCCGTCAACGGCGACGCCATCTACGGCACCCGCAAGCCGGACGCAGCGCCGGAAATGGAGAACGTCAAATTCACCCAGAAAGGCGACGCCCTCTACGCCATCAGCCTGAATTGGCCGAGCGAGACATTGACGCTGTCCGTGGGCAAGAAGGTCTCCAAGGTGACGATGCTCGGCTACGACACCCCGCTGAAATTCACGCAAAAGGACGGGCAACTCGCGATCTCCGTGCCCCAACTGACCATCGACAAAGTGCCCTGCCAACACGCCTGGTCCTTTAAGCTGGAGTAGGGCAACTCAGGGACGGACTCGCGCCCCGGCATCGACCACTAGGCTGGATACCGTGTAAGCGAGCATTGCGTTGTCGGCAGGGAGGGAACCGTTGAGGCGCGTGCCTGTCCCTGCGGGCTTTGGGAAGGGGCCGCTTTTTAGGCCGACAGCGCCTACCCAGACCCACCGGGACATGCCCCCGCGTTGTGGCGGGCCATGCTGCTCCGAGGTTTCGGCAGGGGCCACGGGGGCGTGCTCCCCTACCGTATCGCGCTTGCGCGGTGGTACGTCCCTCGGGGACGAACCCGCACCCCGGCATCGGCCAATTGGCTGGATGCGTGTTGGCGAGTGGTATACCGTGGGCAGGGAAGGGACCGTTGAGGCGCGTGCCTGTCCCGGCGGACTTTGGGAAGGGGGCGTTTTTTGACCGACAGCGTCTACCCAGACCCACCGGGACATGCCCCCGCGTTGTGGCGGGCCGTACTTTTCCGAGATTTCGGCACGGGCCACAGGGCAAATTCCCCCACCATATCGCCCGTGCGGGGGTACGTCCCTCAGGGACGGACTCGCGCCCCGGCATCGCCCATTGGGTTGGGGGCCGTGTTGGCGAGCGTTGCGTCGTGGGCAGGGCGGGGAACCTGGAGGCGCGTGCCTGTCCCGGCGGGCTTTGGGAAGGGGTCGTTTTTAGACCGACAGCGCCTACCCCAGACCCAACAAGAAAAACCACCGGGTTCCTTGTGAGAAACCCGATGGTCTGATTTGTTTCTAATTTTTGCTGTAAGCCGGTGGCTTACATCATGCCGGGCATTCCGCCCATGCCACCCATTCCGCCCATACCACCACCGCCGTGTTCGTCATGGCCGCCGCCGGCCTTAGGAGGCTCGGGGATGTCGGTGACGAGGCATTCGGTGGTAATGATCATCGTGGCCGCGCTTACCGCGTTCTGCAGCGCGCAACGGATTACCTTGGCCGGGTCGATGATGCCGGATTTCACCAGGTCTTCATACTCGCCCGTCGCGGCGTTGAGGCCATGGTTGCCCTTGGAGGCCATGACGGCTTCCGCAACCACAGGACCTTCGAGTCCTGCATTGGCGGCAATCTGCGCGAGGGGTTCGCCGATAGCGCGGCTGATGATGGCCTGTCCAACGGCTTCGTCGCCTTCGAGCTCAAGGGCATCTACTGCCTTGCGGGCGCGGAGCAGGGTCACGCCGCCGCCCGCGACGATACCTTCTTCGATGGCCGCACGAGTCGCGTTAAGCGCGTCGTCCGCACGGTCCTTCTTTTCTTTCAGCTCGGTTTCGGTGGCCGCACCGATACGAACTACTGCAACGCCGCCCGCGATCTTCGCCAGGCGTTCCTGAAGCTTCTCACGGTCATACTCGGAGGTGGTAGCTTCGATGGCGCGGCGAATCTGCTCGCAACGGCCCTTGATATCTTTTTTCTTACCGCCGCCTTCGATAATCGTGGTGGCGTCCTTGTCTATTTCGACGCGCTTGGCCGTGCCGAGCTGGGTCGTCTCGACGCTCTCCAGCTTGGCGCCAAGGTCTTCGCTGATGTACTCGCCGCCGGCAACGATGGCGATGTCGCGGAGGATGTCCTTGCGACGGTCACCGAAAGCCGGGGACTTCACCGCAACAACCTTGAGGATGCCGCGGAGGCTGTTAACCACGAGGGTCGCGAGGGCTTCGCCTTCCACGTCTTCGGCAATAATCAGGAGGGGCTTGGCTGCCTGGGCAACCTTCTGAAGCAGCGGAATAAGCTCGCCAATGTTGGAGATCTTTTTCTCCAAGCAAAGGATGAAGCAATCTTCGAGGACCGCAACCATGTTTTCGGGATCGGTCACGAAGTGGGGAGAAAGGTAGCCCCGGTCAAACTGCATGCCGTCAACCAGGTCGACATCCGTCTCCAGGCTCTGGCCTTCTTCGATGGTGATGACGCCATCTTCACCGACCTGCTCGATGGCCCGCGAAATGATGTCACCAATGGTGGTGTCGCCGTTGGCGGAAACCGTGGCGATCTGCCTGACCTCTTCGGGATTCTTAACCTTTTTTGCGGCCTTCTTGACCGCCGCGATGGCTGCGGTAACGGCCTTGTCCATGCCGCGCTTGAGGTACATGGGGTTGGCCCCCGCTGTTACCTGACGCAGACCTTCGTGAACCATGGCCTGGGCCAGAACGGTCGCTGTCGTCGTACCGTCGCCGGCGTTGTCGTTGGTCTTGCTGGCGGCTTCGCGGAGCATGCGGGCACCCATGTTTTCGAAGGGCTCGGGCAGCTCAATCTCCTTGGCCACGGTCACGCCGTCTTTGGTGATATGGGGGGCACCAAAGGACTTTTCAATCAACACGTTGCGGCCCTTGGGTCCGAGCGTGGCTTTTACAGAATCGGCCAGTTTATCGACCCCCACGATGAGGGCCATACGGGCTTCCTGACCAAAGAGCAGTTGCTTTGCCATGGTCTCTATTCTCCTTATGCTGCGCACACGTCGTGTGCATCAAAAAAGTACGGGTACAGTACCGAATATACGAGATAGTGGTCGAAACGACCTTGTTAGCAGTCCTCTGAATGGAGTGCTAACAAGCGCGAATCTTAGCATACCACCAAGGGCGTGTCAAGTTGGATGCGCCGATTTCGGTGGTGGGTCTGGTCACCAACCCAATACCGTGCCCCCCATTTAAGTGGTTATAGAGAGGGGACTTAAAGCCTATTGGGCCGACACTGATTTAGTAAGCATTCGTTTAACCCACACGGGCATCAGAGGCTAGCCTTGTGCTTGAAGGGTTTGTCGGAAGTGTTTGTGTAGGGGGTAGAGGTATATGTTTTTGACGGGTGCGGCGTTCTGGTGCTGGCGGTCGAGTTTTCCGCG
>JAJRPE010000233.1 GCA_024280935.1 Candidatus Hydrogenedentota bacterium | reverse complement strand
TTCCCGGTCTGGGTTTCCCGCATCCAGAACCAGTACTCGTCCCGCTCCAGATGCTTTTCCAGACGACTGGGATAGCCCAGGAATTCTGCGAATTCCGAAAAGGCCTTTGATGCCTCCGGTGTGGCCGAGGCGCCAATTTCAGCAAGTTCACCCAAGGTATAAGACAGCCACGCCATATCGGGCGCGAAGTCGGGGTAGCCGCCAATGCTGGGCCAGATAGACCGATTTGCCTTTTTCAATATTCCGCAATCTAAATCAGGGAGCAAAGAGGCCAGCACCGTCTCCAGCAGTACGGGATCGTCGGCGCGGCTCCAACCTGCGGTATCCGTGGCTTCAAGATGCTCTATCTTGTCTCGCAGCCTGTCGAGGAGGGTGCCGTGCATCTTTTGCAGCAAGGTTCCCAGTGCCCCGGTATCGCCCCGCGCACGATAAATTTCGGTGCGGAGCAAGCGGGTTCGGAACGTGTCGCCGAAAGGTTCCAGCGTCTCAAGGGCCGCTTCAAAGTCGCCGAGGCCACAGGCCACCCGGACCACAGGTTCCAGAACCTGCTCCAGCGCATCCGGCGTCGTCGCCAGATACGCCTTGAGCACCACCTCGGCCCGTGCGTGGTGCCCTTGCCGGATCCACAGCTCCGTGAGACGGCGCACCGATTCAGAACCCGCGTGTGTTGCCTTCAGGCTGAGCGCTTTGGAGAGTTGTCGTTCTTCTTCAGCGGCATCATCCGCACAGTGAAAATAGGATGCCAGGGCCAAATGGAAGGCGTAGGGACTCGCCTCTTGCCCCTCACGGAGTTTCCGCATATGGATGGCCTGATCGTAGCCTTCCAGGAGGGTCAGAGAACGCATCTGCTCGGCCACTTCACGGGGCGAGGGATCGGGACGCACCACGTCGCGTGGCTCAATGCCGAGCGTGTCCATAACACTAAGCACCGCGATGGAGAGATCCTGGTAACTTTCCCAACGGTCACCGGGCCGCTTGGCCAGACAGCGGCGAATAATCCTTTCGAGCGCGGGCGGACAGGCGCTACCCACAGTTTCGTGGATGGACGGCGGCTCGGCGTTAAGATGCTGACGCTTCATCGATAGCAGACGTTCGACGGTAGATTCTCCCTGCACAAGAAAGGGAGGCAGCCCAGTCAAGGCTTCAAAGAGACAGCATCCCAGCGCATAAACATCGGCGCAAAAGGTCACGCCGCTTGCCCGCGAAAACTGTTCCGGGGCCATGTAAGCCGGTGTGCCAAAGATGGAACCCACGCGGGTAAGTTCCTTAGGCAGATCCTCAAAAAAATCGGATTGGGAGAGCTTCTCCAGGGTATCGTCGGACATCGCCTTAGTGCGCACCAGGCCAAAGTCGGTTATTTTCAGGGTACCGTCCGGGGCCAGCAGGAGGTTCTCCGGTTTGATGTCCCGATGGACCAGGCCGGGCACGGCCCGCGTGGCATGGATCATGCCCGCGCAGAACTGGTGGGTCAAATCCAGCACCTGGGCCGCATTTAAGGGGCCATGGTTGAGCCGCTGCGACAAGGCATGGCTGCCCTCCGCATCGGACGACACAAATTCCATGAAAAGACAGGGAACCGCCTCGATGATATCGAGGCGCTGTGCGCAAACAATATTTGGGTGAACACCGATGAGCATCCACGTGCGGGCCTCGCGCACGAAGCGCTGTACGAGATGGAGTTCCTGTCGGAAACGACGCTGGAGTGTTTTGACCGCGTAGCGGCGACCGTGATCGTCTTCCACGATGAAGACGATGCCCATGCCGCTGACCCCTTTGCCCCCCCGAATCTCCTTGATCTCGAAGTGGTCATCAAGCCGATAGCCGATGGCCCACGCTTCTTCCAGGTCGACAACAGCATTGCCTATGAGCAAGGTGGGAAGGGCTGCCTGGTTGACCGGAGTGGCCCCAGCCTCCGCCGCCATGATCGTGTCAAACAGTTCGGGCCGGGACTTCAGGAAGGGGCGCTCGTCTGTGCGGTCATCGCGTTTCATGCTTTGTTTAGTGCCTTTGGGGTCTGTTCTCGACAATAAATTATGAGTTTGCGATGTCGTTTTCGGCCTGAAAGGCTTCAACAGGTTAGCCCAGGGCAACGCCCTGGGAAAAAGGAACTAGAAAATCAAAGCCCTGAAAGGGCGCAATAGAAACACATCACGGCCACTGTGTCGCCCTTTCAGGGCTGTTAATTATTTCTACATGCTGACCCAGGGCGTTGCTCTGGGCTAACCTGTTGGGCCCCTTCGGGGCGGTCGCTTATGCGACTTGGCTGTAACGATTGTACGCGAATTCACCCGCTGCACCGAAGGTGCCACTTCTTCCGGGCAACATCCCGGACGAAGCGTAGTGCCTTACTCTGGAAAAGCAGCTACACAGAACAAGATAAGTCCACGTCATTCCCACGAAAGTGGGAATCCTGAACGCGGCAGGAGCACGTCGCAACACCACTGGATCCCCGTTTTCACGGGGATGACAATACGCGTTCGCGAGGATGACGACCTTGGTGCCCCCGGCCCTTCAGGAGTCTGGTGCATCGCCAAAGCCCTGGCGCGCGACGCTCATATCATCGCAGATCGTAAACACTGCGGAAAAATTACTTATCTCAAAGACCTCGGCCACAAAGGGGCTGAGACTGCAAAGCTTCAGGGTGCGCTGCTGCTTTTTCATGGCCTTGGCCAGCATGAGCAAAACCCGGAGACCACTGCTGCTGATGTACTCCACCCCCGCAAGATTCACGATCAAGCCCTGCTCCTCATTATTGAGGGCATCGGAGAACACGGCTTCCACCTCAGACACGGCCAACTCATCCAGTCGGCCTGTCAGGAAAAGCATGGTCACGCTGTCCGTCCGCTCATGGGCTATTTGCATGGGTTCTAATCTACTCGCTTGGGTTGTTTTCCACGTGTTGCCAGTGTAGCCGATTCCCGACAGTTCAGGCTAATTTTGCGGTTCATCTCAGATTCCTTACTCCTTGCAGCCCACAAGAAACATCTGCCCCCCCATGAGCCAGTGTGCGGGCGGAAACTTGAGATAGAGCTTCACGAGCACCGGCCAATTGGGATAGCGACTCTTCGTCGTGTAGGGCAAAAATCGGGCCCGCACTTCTTCCAGTGCGAAACAGGAAGAAGCCAACGACTCTGCCATGCCCTTTTCCGTCAGGGGCAGGGAGTGGTCCGAGTAGTCATAGAAACGCTCCTTCACCACCCGGATATTGGGTTGCATCACGATGATCTTTCCCCCGGCCTTGAGCACGCGATAACACTCCGCCAGACAGGCGTACAGATACTCCCGGTCCGGCATATGCTCAAAAACATTGCTTACCACGATACGGTCCACATGCGCCTCGGGGAGTGTCTGCAAGCCCTCCACCAACTCTTTCACAATGCACGTAACATCGTCGTCCGCAAAATTTATCACATCAGGGTTGTGATCGATAGCGTACTTCCGAGCCGATGGGATGTTGTTGATGAACTCACAGGCACCGGCCCCCAAATCCAGCGTTGTACTGTCTGCAGGCACATAACGTGAAAACCAGTGGTCACACAAGACCTGCCACAGTTCGATGCGACCCCCCATTTCTTCTTTCCCAAAGCGGGTCCTGTATATTTGCTTGTCAATCGTCACCGGGGCCTCGGTTTCCACATTGGCCCACGTGCTGCCAGGACACGAAGACACTATCAAAGATCGTAGCCATTATACGGGTTCGGACCCAATTCCGGTAATGGGTTTGATGCTTCGGCATGGTTTCGCGCATTATGATGATTCATTGGGTACAATTCGCTCACCTTCCACACGGATTTTGCTATGAAACCAGCACCAGATGCATCCCTGATCGCCCGCCACCCCATTGGCAGTGGCATTCTCTTCTGGAGCGCCTTCTCCATCGTGGCGGTGGCCCTGCGTGGTGTTCGCTGGGACGAAAACTATGAGTTTGCCCAAGTGATTCTCGGGCAAATCCCCTTTCCCGAAGGGCACCCCCTCTATCAATACGTTCATGGCCTGTTCAGCCTTCAACCCTATAGCCTCGCCGCGCTCATGCACTTCGCTCCCGGTCCGCTCTGGGCCAATGGTCTGCGCAACGTCTTGTTTCTCGCGTCCTCCACCATCCCCGTGTATCTCTGGGGCCTCCAGCTCTCGAAACGTCCCCTCGTTGGTCATTGCGCGGTGGTCTTCATTTTATTGGAGATCCACAGCTCCTTTTTCAGTTCCTATCCCATCCACGTCTGGCCCGGCATCTTTTCGAACGGCCCCATTGGCTTGGGCTACATGCTGTTTGCCCTGTGGGCGCTGGCAAGCCATCGCCATCGACTAGCCGGATTCCTGCTGGGCTTCGCACCCCTCGTCCATCTGGGTCAATTCCCGCCCTTGCTTGCGTGCAGCGTGCTTTATGTGGTCTGGAACCTGCACCAGCGTCGCTACGCTGCAATGAAAACACTGTTTCTGGCCGCCCTCCCAGGCATCGCCACTACGCTGGCCTTTGGACTCTTCCTTCGGGGTTTTGCTGTCGCGCCGCCCACCGAAGGCCCCTACTTTAGCGATGCCGATCCCATGGTGCTCTGGCACAACTACATGGCGCACTATGCGTCCCACCGGGCCATTCCCTACAGCACAGGCCACCTGATGCTGGTTGCTGCGTTGCTTATCGCGGTGCAAGGCCTGGCCCTGCGCTTTCTCCGAAACCGCAGCCACCCCAACGCAACGGGAAAGCTTCTCGACAGCCCCGCAGCTTGGGCGGGCATCTATATCGCCGTGGCCATCAGCACGGTATGGATTATTATGGCCGTGCATTACGTCCTCGGTTCCGATATTCCCTATCTTCTCGCTGGCTGGCTGCCCTACCGCCTCATGAACCACGTAGCGCCGCTCCTTATCCCCCTGATGCTCACGATTACCTTTCGACGCGATCAGAAAACGCCCCTTTGGCTCCCGCCACTTCTGCTGGTGGCGCTCTTCGCTCCCCTGCTGGATGTCTTGATCGCAATCCTCGCCCCCCTTATGGACACGCTGGGCGTACCATTCGTGCCAACCTCGAACGGCGTAGTCGAGCAAAGCATGGTAGATCGCTATGTCACCTCCGGGGCGTATCTTTTTTTCTTTCTCTTTGGAGCGACGAACGCCTCTATCATTGTGCGCACTGATCGACTTGCCCGGCCTTGGGGTATCGGGTTCGGTTTCGGATTGCTTTTCACCCTGGTTGCGCTGACATTTTTCCACCGCTACGGTGCAGCGTGCGCCACGCTGGGCGTACTGGCGGGCCTTGCTCCCATTCCCCGCCGTTTGCCCCCGCGCTTCCTGTGCGGTGCCGCAACCTGTCTCGTCGGCCTCCTTCTTGCCGCCATGCTGACAAGAGACTACGAGCAACGGGCCTGGTCCCATCTCCACACCAGCCCCTTCGAGAAAAACGTGGCCGCTTACTTGGAGCAACAGGGCGAAGAGGGTGCCATGATCCTTGTACCTCATCAACAGGTTGGTATGCAGATGAAGTTGGGGCATCCGGTCATGACCGACATGATCACGTTGCTCATTGCCGCCTACCGGCCCGCCATCGCGCCATCGGTAAACACCGTTTTCCAGGATTTCTACGGCATCTTCCTGGACCCCGATGCGCCCGCGCCTGATCGAGAACTGGCCTGGCACCAAGTCTGGCCTGCAAAGCCCCTTGCAGCGTGGCAGCGCCTTTCCGCGAAATACGGCGTGACCTACGTCATCGCACGGGGATTTATGGAACTCCCCCTCGATCTCGTTGTTGCAGGAAAACATTATCGCCTTTACCGAATACCGGCGAAGCAGACCCCATGATTCACGCACCAACCCGTTCAGGAAGACGATTCTTTTGGGCACGTGATCCCTTTTTCTGGTCCCTCGTCGCGTGTTTTGTTGTGGTGTTTGTATTCTGGGATTCGCCCCTGCTTCAACCGCTGAAATGGCTCACCGTGCTTTTTCACGAGTTGAGCCATGCCATCGTCGGCTGGCTTACCGGCGGGCGGGTG
>JAJRPE010000232.1 GCA_024280935.1 Candidatus Hydrogenedentota bacterium | reverse complement strand
TGGTGCCGCATGCCTTGCGGATTTTGAGCAGGGTCTCGGTGTTGTAAACCACGAAGCCGGGGTGGGCTTCGAAGGCGACGCGGACGCCATTGTCCTTGGCGAACTTGGCCTGCTTGGTCCAGTAGGGAATGACGACATCGTTCCACTGGTAGTCGAGGATGTCGAGGTATTCCGGCGGCCACGCACAGGTCACCCAGTTGGGCTGTTGGGCCTTTTTGTCGGAGCCGGGGCAGCCAGAGAAGTCGTTGATGGTTTTCACGCCGAGGAGGCCCGCCAGCTTGATGGTGTCGGACTGGGCTTTCGCGTTAGCCTTGGCGAAGGCTTTGTCGGGGTGGAGACAGTTGCCGTGGCAGCTCAGGGCGCTGATTTCGAGGCCTTCGCCCTTAATCATGTCCATCAGGGCGGTGCGCTTGGGCTTGGAGGCGAGCAACTCCTTGGTGGGTGCGTGGGAATCGCCGGGGTAGTTGCCAGCGCCCAGCTCGATGGTGTCGAGGCCGAGGGGGCGGATAAGCTCCAGGACGTCTTTCAACGGCTTGTCGCCAAACATGCAGGTTAGTAATCCGAGTTTCATGGTCATTTCTCCTTCGTTGTTGGTTACCACGGCGGTACAGAGGAAAAGAACCTCTGTATGCACCGTGCCTCTGCGGTGAATTGTCATTTCACAACACAGTCAATGGTAGCGGCTCACCTTTAGATGAGACGTTTAATTCTTGGTCTGCGGGTAAATTTACAATGAATAGTATTCACCACGAAGGACACGAAGAGCACGAAGAAAAAATAAAGAAGAAACGTTAGAGGACTCAGACCCGGCAGAGTCCATTTTTTTGTGAGACGGCTTCGATTTCTTATTTTCTTCTTCCAATGGTATCAGGACAACATGGCGTGAGGAACGTGCCCTTTGGTCACAGGAAAGATCCTGCGCCATGCACGTCCTTCGTGCTCTTCGCGTCCTTCGTGGTGCAAATATTATTTAAGTTTCTACTCTCGTTCCAAGCTCTGCGCTGGAACGAGTGGAGGAGTCAAAGCCCACCGTGCTAATTCTTCGGTGTACGGTATTCCAAGTTTTCTTTGATGGCCCTTAAAAGGGCGATGGTATCTTCCCCTTGCGCGACACGTTGCTTGTTCAATGCAAGGTTTTCCTCTGCAATAGTCTCTTCGTCTGGGGTTGGTGCTCCGCGTTCAACCCTTGAATTTGGGTTCTCTTCGTCATGTGTTAGGGGGCCGCTTGACCTGAGAAGGCGTCTTACGACCAGGAATCCAAGGATGATAAGGATAAGTTGCACCGCCATCGCTATGAATTGTGAACTCTCCTGTTCCATGAAATCCATTTTGCAACTTCCTCAGGTTATTATTACCGCCTATTTAACGCTCACCCACTTCTTGCTTTTGGTCGACTTCTCTACGGCGTCAAGCACCTTCTGGCCCCATGAATATTGTGCCGATCAGGATCATAATCAGGGTCCATGCTTCGGTGCGTCGCGCAAACTTTTTGTTGTTTCCCTGAGACTTTCTTGCAGACTAACGTGCCAAGCGCACCGGGCCATTATAGTGGGGCTTGAGCGAAATGCCAAGTGTTTGGCGTATTTTCCAAACCGTTGTGCGGGCGGGCGCGTTTGGCATCGTGACGTTTTTGAGTTTCCACGAGGCTTGGGACCTATGGGACGAATGAGACCTATGGTTTCATTGGTCCCATTTGTCCCATAGGTCCTATGAAGTCACGCTAGCTGACGTCACTGGGGCCGGGGAAGCAATTTGTATGGCAAACTCGAAACACGCTATCGTGGTGCCGCTTGCCCGAATCACAGCAACTCAATTCCCGGTAATGAAACGCAACGCCACAGGCCTATCACCATGCCAAATTTTTACGATGCCGTCTACACCCTTGTGCGGGATATCCCGCCGGGCCGGGTCATGTGCTACGGTCAGATTGCGACTATTCTTGGCGCGCCGAGGGCCGCACGGGCGGTGGGCTATGCCCTGCGTGCTTTGGAAGAAGGGGCGGATGTGCCCTGGCAACGGGTAATCAACAGCAAAGGCGGAGTGAGCGCACGGAGTGATGTGGAGCGGCCTACACTACAATTTAAACTGCTCGACGAGGAGGGGGTGCAATTCGGGGCGAATGACACGTGCGATTTGGCGGCTTATCGCTGGGAGCCGGAAGACCTGGATGCCTATCTCTTCACGCCGAGTGAGAACTTGCCCTTTTGAGAGATTAAAATGGTGCTACAAGGGTGCCACCCGTACACGGAGGAGCAACGCGGGGGAGTTTACGGGTGCCGGGCATCTGGATTGACCCCACGCCATTAAGAAAGGGTTCTTTGTCGATTTCCGGGAATGGTTAGCCCGCGAAGCGGGTGTCGGCCTAAAGCCTTGGGTAAAGCGAGGAACGAGCGGAGCCCAAGGAGCAATACAGGTAAGAACGTAAAGCCCGCGAAGTGGGTGACGGAAAGGTCCCTCAACTATCCTGCCGTCACCCGCAAACTTAGCCGGGAGCCGGCTCCGTGTGAGGGTGGAACCCCTGTAGTTTTTTCCTGTTTTGTGATTCTCCTTGACCGACGAACGAGAGCCACCCAAAGGATGGGACAGACACGGCCAGAAACAAACTATCGCCCACGTTGCGTGGCCGATGGGTTTCAGGCCTGCTTGTTACCGACAGGAACTTGGCCGGGTCGGTCCCCAACCTATTCCGAATCGAAGTTGAAGAGCCGTTGTTTGACAATGGTCTCGTAAACCACCTCCGGCACCGCATCTTTCCAATTGGTGCGGCCCTGGCGAATGGACATGAGCACATCACGGGATTTGATCTGGAGCACGTCGGTGTTCGCCCCTTCGAGCGGCACGATACACCCGTTCTCCATCAGGTGCCGCAGCAACAGACGCACCTCATTATCGACACGGATGTTCTCAAGCGTAACCAATTCGCCATCGTCTCCAAGAACGGGATAAACGTAGAGACGTATGTTCCCGGAGAAGAGTTTCCCGAAGGCCTCAAGGATGCCGCCTTCCATATTGGTGTAGTATTTTTCGTCAAAAATATCCTGGATATTGGGCACACCAAGCACGATCCCAATTTTCCGTTTCGTGAATTCGTTGAGGTAGCTCCGCAGTCGAAAAAAGCGAAGATAGTTGGAGATAAGAACGGAAAATCCCTGTGCGCTGAGCATATCGACCCGTGCAAGAAAATCCTGTGTATCGATCTCCCCTTCGTTCATCAGGTTGGCCATGGTCAATTCCGCGAGCGTTACCGTTTTGGCTTCGTCGACATCCTCTTCTGAAAAAAACTGCTCTTTTCCACAACGGGCCATGTCCATATTGACATTGGTTATGGGCCGGTAACTGCCGCGAAAAAGGAGACAATGCTTCTTATAGAGGGCATCGGAAGGCGGCAACACCTCGCCGTCGGGCGAAAACATGACGGCCCCGGCCATGCCTGACTTCACCAGATGCAACGCCATGAGTCGATTGTCCACTTCATCGAAATAGGGCCCCTGGAAGTGAATCATGTTGATTTCAATGCGGCCCCGTTCAAGATTGTCGGACAGGGATTCCACCAACTGTTCGGGGCTTCGGTAGTGGTAGAAGGCGCCATAGAGCAAGTTTACTCCCAGAACGCCCAAGGCGTATTGTTGCTGGCGATTGGCTTTGTCGAGCATGCGCACGTGCAGAATTATGTCACTGGGCGGTGCGCCGGGATAAAGCTGGGCACGAATGCCCACCCAGCCATGGCACTGTCCCCGGCTCTTGTATCCCGCCGCTTTCACCGTGTCGGCGATGGCGAAGAAGCAACTGTTCTTCGGACGGCTCTCCCGAACGCGCTCGCCCAGCAAGCGAAACTCCTTCTCCAGCATCTTCTCCAAACGGCTGCGGCTTACATAGCGGCCATTCTCCTCCTCCCCATAGATGGCATCGCTGAATTGCATATCGTAGGCCGACATGGTCTTGGCAAGCGTCCCCGCCGCACCGCCGGCCTGAAAGAAAAACCGGGCAATCTCCTGCCCCGCGCCAATTTCGGCAATCGTGCCATACTTGTGGGGATCAAGGTTGATCTCCAGGGCTTTTTGGAGGGTGCTGTTTATATCATCGTCCATTTTGGGGAGGCCGTCCAGCGTACGGGGGGAGTTTTTTGCGGGCCTACCAATCCCGCTACCCCATTCTAAACCCACAGCGGACCCCGTGGCAAGATTGGCAGCGGAGAAACAATGCGATTACACCAACGTGATCGTGCCCACATCCCAATTCGCACGCCAAAAAAAATAGCGGGGGAGCTTGCGGGTGTAAGTCAACAGAATAAGCTCAATACCGAAAAGGAATGCCGGATCGCGTTCTCAGGCTAAGTGACAACACAGTGGGGTTTTCCGAACCCGCACCCGCAAACTTAGCCGGAAACCGGCTGCGTGTGAGAGTGGCACCCCTGATGCTTCCTTTGCAAACCCCGAGTACAAGCAAAAATCCAAGAAGTGACCAATTCCGTTGGACTTAAAGGCTTGGAACCCAACACCTTATTTCAGATTAAGGCCCTAAGGTGAGCTTCGCCCACAACCCAAAAACTTGCTTACAGTATTCGCACTCATGTCAATATCCGTAACCAACTGAAATACTGACTGTTACAGGAATTTCTCCTGGGACTCGCATAAACCTTCTCTTTTTTTATAGG
>JAJRPE010000231.1 GCA_024280935.1 Candidatus Hydrogenedentota bacterium | reverse complement strand
GAACTGGATTTCTTGTTTTTTGTCTATGAACTGATTCAGCGGGTCAAGCACCGAGACCAGTTCCAGCGTACTCTCGACCTGATTGTGCCCCACCTGCGCGATATCCACCAGCTTCGTGAGCGGCTTGAACCCGTTCACGGCTTGCCGTCCGTTTTGCGACGTGTCGGTGTGGCGACAGAAGCGAGTATCATAGGCGCGCCCCGACGTAAGATTGGTTCTTTTGGCGGTTTGCCCCTTGAATTTCAAGGGCCACTGCTGCGGCACGCCGGTGCCCTGAAGGTGGTGGGAGATATTCCAGATGGCGCTGCCGTCGTGGTGGAGGGAGACGGCTGCCATGTGAGTGGCTATGTACTTGGCAAGCTGCTTGTTAGCGGCCATGCCGAAGTGCGGGGGAACGTCTCCGGGCTACTCATTTCGCAACGCGGGAATGTACGTGCCCGGCGCATCGTCAACAAGGCCACCGTTATTGCGAAGCTCGGCAAGGTTCGCGTAGAGTCGACCGATGATCCTGAATTGGTTTATGCGGGAACACAGCTTCGCGTCGATGAAACGGCCCGGCAGGGGTGCTATATGTCGCCACGGATTCGGGTGGATGGCGTCCTGAGTGGCGGCGAGTGCCACGTGACCTCGCTCTTGCAGGCGGGAACCCTGACCCACACGAAACACCACACCCTCGGAGTCATCTTATGTAGCGATTTGGGATGCGAGGATTACGGCGAGGTGTTGCCCAGAGAAGCCCACATTCTCCAGCGGAGTGCGACCAAGTTGCGGAACCGCGTGGCCCACCTTCAGCAATTGATGGGTGTCCAGCAGGATGAGGCCGAGCACTACGCAAGCACGGCCCTTCTGTACATGTGCAGCGGACCGGACTCTCAAAAAGAACTGCAACGTGCGGACTCGCTAAAGCGCCGCCGCGCTTTTCTGGTACGCATGCTTACGGGACTCCATTTGCTGACAACATCGCTTACGGAGCGTCTGAAAGCATGCCAGGAGCGGCAGGGGACGCGGGCGGACTCCCATTTGTCTGCCGAGCGATCCATTCAGTCCGTGTTGAATGAGGTGAGCAAGGAATTGGCCCAACTGAAGATGGAGGGGGGCTTTCCAGAAGAGTTGGACCGCGAGTGGGCCGAATTGATGGGGCTTCATGCCGCATCGTCGCGCAATGTTTCCGAAGGGGCATTGTCGCGTGCCATTCTCCGTTTTCACGAAGCGCGAACAGGTTGGCGTGAGGAACTGGCCTCCCTCGACGGACAGGTCAAGGCTTTGCAGGAAAACCTCGCCAGGGATGCCACTCGGAAGAGCTTGGTGGAGCGCGCTCAGGCGGACGGTACCAGTCAGACGGCCCTCGCCCAACTTATCCAGGCGGCCCGGCAGCGGGGAGCGAATGACCCCATCATGCGGCGGGTCGCGACACCTTTCATGAAACGCATGTTAAGTCTGTTGCAAAAGCGCAATCAGTGGATGGAGCGCTACCGCAAGGAGGCGGGGGAGCGCCGTGGCGAATTGGCGGATATCCGAAAACGTCTGCTGGACGAATTCAGCGTGAATCCAGCCAGTCAGGTCTATGAACCGCAAGTGACGGGATGCTTCGAGGCGGGTGTGTGCCTTTTCGTCGGCGAGAAACACGACATCGACGCGGGTACGGAACGTGGCACCGCCCTGATGACACCCGATTCCCAATCCGTGTCTTGGACGTATGGGATTCAAGATGATGAAATCATGCGTATCGAAGAGACGTGAATGGTGCCCCGAACAGGAATCGAACCTGTATCCTTCGCTTAGGAGGCGAATGTTCTATCCGTTGAACTATCGGGGCGCGTGACGTTCGCGGAGGGCGAAGTCTACTGAATGGGTGTGGGCCGATACAACTTTTTAGCTTCAATCTCCCATTACCGTAACCACAATTGTGCGTTCCCGAGGCTTGATGTCGCACTCCAGGTGAAAGATCTGCTGCCAGGTCCCCAGCACCAGTTGTCCGTCCCGGATGGGTACGGTAAGGTCGGGCCCCAGAACCGTCGCCTGAAGGTGGGAGTGGCCGTTGCCATCGTGCCACGCTTGTTCGTGGCCATAGTGGCGGCTTGGCGGAAAGAGCCGCTGTAATTCTGTGGGCAGGTCGTGGAGTAACCCAGACTCGTATTCAATGGTGCCAATGCTGGCCGTGCTGCCCACGTTGAACACATGCACGGTGCCGGTGCGTATCCTGGAATGGGATACGATGCGGGCGACGGCCTCGGTCAGGTCGTGCATTTCGCCCTCGTCTCGTGTTTGAATCGATATCGTGTCTTGGAATGTCACTAGCGTATTCTCCGTTGTTGTGCATGTTATTGCCTTACTCGAAAGTAAAGGCTCATAAAACCAAGATAAGTTATCGTCATTCCCACGAACGTGGGAATCCAGAACGCGGCAGGATCACGTCGAGCCACCACTGGATCCCCGCGTTCGCGGGGATGACGGCCTTTGGTATTGGGTTGTGGGCGAAGTTCGCGTTTTTCGTATGAATCCAGGCGATGCAATGATACAATAAACAGGACGGGATGATGAATGGTCGGTCAGGAGCACTGCCATGCCAAACGCGATGTTGGGCCTTAAAGAATTACTGGATGACCATACCCAGGCCGCCGCGGCCCCGCTCGTTCGGTCGGAAAAGGACGGGGCGATTCGGTGCCTCGCCTGTGGGCATCGCTGCTTGATTCGGGAGGGCAAGGCTGGTGTTTGCAAGGTGCGCTTTAACCGGGACGGGGTGCTGCGTGTACCGGCGGGCTATGTGGCGGGCCTCCAGGTGGATCCCATCGAGAAGAAGCCTTTCTACCACGCCTTTCCTGGTCGGGATGCCTTGTCCTTTGGCATGTTGGGCTGTGATCTGCATTGTTCCTATTGTCAGAATTGGGTGACCAGCCAGGCCCTTCGCGACGAAGTGGCGGTATCGATGCCCCACTTCGTAACACCCAGAGATCTTGTCATGAAGGCGGTTGCCTTGGAAGCGCCGGTGGTCGTCAGCACGTACAACGAACCCCTCATCACGGCCGACTGGGCGGCTTGCGTGTTTGAGGAGGCCTTGAAGGCCGAGCTGGTCTGCGGCTTCGTGAGCAACGGCAATGCAACGCCTGAGGTGCTGGATTTTCTCAAGCCCTTCGTTTCTCTTTACAAGGTGGACCTGAAGAGCTTCCAGGACAAATCCTACCGGC
The DNA here is from genome assembly GCA_024280935.1 of Candidatus Hydrogenedentota bacterium. GTDB lineage: Bacteria > Hydrogenedentota > Hydrogenedentia > Hydrogenedentales > JAEUWI01 > JAEUWI01. The sequence continues at coordinate 4,812 of JAJRPE010000231.1, read as the reverse complement.
AACTCGGCTGTAAACGGAGCACGGTGCTCGATGCTATTGGGCACCTCCACGCCATGGGCTTCTGGGTCGAAATCGTCACCTTGGTTATCCCCGAATTCAACGATTCCGACGAAGAGTTGGAAAACATCGCGAAGTTCCTGGCCGACATCTCTTGCGATATCCCCTGGCATGTGACCGCCTTCCATCCAAGCTACAAAATGACCGACACGGGGCGAACCCCTGCAGAGACCCTCAACCGTGCATGGCAGATCGGAAAAGCAGCGGGACTGAACTATGTGTATCCGGGAAACGTGCCGGGGCAGGCCGGTGATTGCGAAAACACCCGGTGTCCCGCCTGTGATGAGGTGTTGATCCTGCGGAACGGCTTCTACGTGGTGGAAAATAGAATGGCGGGCAACGCATGTCCCCGTTGTGGTGAAGAAATAGCAGGGGTGTGGGAGGCGCACCCGCCCCGGGAGAGTGTGGGCACGGGCACGCCACGCTCGCTGTTTCCCCAGGCACCTGGTTTCGAATCCCCGTGACGCACGCGAAAGCGTGTGCATAACTGGGCTTTGTGGCTAACTTTTCCGTGTTCCCCACCAGGCGCAGAGAAAATTCCATTGTCCCCGGAGCCGTCGCAAGGTTGTGCTGGCGACAAGCACTGCCGTTTTTTTATTCAGTCGGTAAAAACGACCGTCCACGGTGAAGCAGTGGCGGTCCCGGGTACCGCTCAATGCGCTCAGGAGATTGAGCCGGGGACTGTCGAACATGACGACGATTTGGGTGCATTGGGCTTGGCGGATGCTGCGGAGAGCGAAGTAGCCGCCGCGCAGATCGCGTGATGCCTTTCTGTCGGGGAGGCGCACCGTCTCATCCACCAGGTCGTCGATGGCATCAAAGGGAAAAGACGCAGGAATGGCCGCCACGAGCGTGGCATCCGGGCAGTTTTCCCGCAGGCATCGAAGCATGCGCACGTAATGGGGGCCGCTGCTGTAGAAAGCGCAGATTCGGTCCGTTGTCATGGCGTGTGAACTCCACCGTGTGTGGCAATGGCCGATTCGAGGATGGGCAGGTAATGGCGCTCCACGATGTGGGGCCAGCGGTATTCGGCATAGACCCGCTGGTGGGCGGCGATACCCATGCGCTGGCGCAGATTCGGGTTGTCGAGGAGCACATCGAGTTGCTTTGCCAACTCGGCGCTATCGCCGGAATCAAAGAGGAAGCCCGTTTCCTGGTGTAGCACGATGTCCTGGAGGCCGCCCACGCGGCTTGCACAGACGGGACGACCCGTGGCCATGGCTTCCAAGGCGACGAGACCGAAGGGTTCTTCCCAGCGGCTGGGGACGACGCAGACATCGGCCTGGCGATAGTAGTCGACTAGGGCTTTGTGGGATTTCCAGCCGACGGCCAAGGCGAAGTGAGGTAGTGCTGTTTCCTCGGGCACCGTGACATGGATCTTGAAATCCCGCCGTTGCTGGTAGAGCCGTTCGCCCGCTTCCAGCAGCACATCAAGGCCCTTCATCGGGTCCGATGCCCGCCCCGTCATCAGAATCCGCTTCGTATCCTTGGGTGCTTTCTGGAGCGGCGCCTCGAAGGTGAAGTGCTGGCTGTCCACGCCACCAGGAACGACATGCACCTCCCGGCAGTGGTGCGCGAGATGTTCTTTCATGGTCGTGTTGTAGACCACGGCGCTGCTGACGCGGGCGAGATAGTCCTCCACGATCTGTCGGTATCCGGGCGCGTAGGCGTGGGCGGCAAGATATTCCTGTGCCCACGCATGGGGGCGGCCCGATTTTATATCGGGACCCAAGTGTTCCAGGGCGCAGGCACGGCACACGCCTGGTGTCTTTAGATAATGATTGGGACAGGTTGCGCCGTCCTTGTGGTGGAAGGCATCTCGCAGACAGGCCATTTCGTAGGCGTAGTAGCGAACAACCAAGGGATAGTCCGCCAGGGCCAGGCCCACGTAGGGTTTCATCAGAAAGCCATCGCCGAGAAAAACCACATCGGGATGCCACATATCCACCGCCTCGCGAATGCGCCGGGGCAGCCGCTTCCGATGAAAGTCGCGTCCCAAACCAGAGATGCCCAGAAGGGAGAAGGAGAATTGGCTGTTGTGGATAGCGCCCCGTTCCCAGGATTCGGGATCGTTGACCACGACGACCTGTACGTCGTGTCCCGCCTGGGTCAGGCCGGTGGCGACATTGTAAAGATCCACGTCCGCTCCGCCGTTGGGCGGCCAGGAGAAGAGCAAATCTACCAGACTGATGCGCAAACCAATTCCTCGCTAAAACGGTGACTGTCCAGGATCCGGAGAGGCTCCCCTCCAAGGAGGGGAACAAAGGGCGTTGGCTTCGCCAACAAAAATGTGTTGTGACCGGTCGCCTAAAACTGCTTGTCCGTACCATACCACTGGCTGCCCCCGTGATCCAGATGGAGCACGCGAAGGCCGGTTAGCCGTGTTTCCTTGCCAAACTTCTCGATCACCTGGGCGCTGAACCACCAGTCGGAACCCTCAAAATGATCCAACTCCTGGTATCGAATCGATTCGAAAATGTGGCGCCGCACGCTCTGACAAAAACCAGGGGGCACACCCTCGGATTCCTTGTGGCGATACTCGCCAGACTTCTTGAGCACCACCTCGTAGTTCTCCCATGGGCGCGTCAGACCGAGGAGGACTTCCGCCGTTGCCTCAGGAGAGAGCATGTGCCGTCCCTCCGGGGCCACAAAGTTGGCATCCGCAGGCTGGGCATCCAATCGGGTGAAATAGTCGGGCGGCAGCATGATATCCGCATCAAGGAGGGTAATCCAAGCACCTTGGGCCAATTCGAGGCATTCGTTAATAAGAAAACCCTTGGCGCGGACATGTTGCACTGCGAAGGGCATGCGTACCAGTCGAATATCGGGGAACTGCGCCGATATGCTGTCCAGCACGTCGTCCGTGGCGTCGATGCCGGGGACATAGCCCACGATCACCTCCAGCGCTCCGGAGGCGATATCGCTTTGCTGCGCCAGCGCCATCAATGCGGCCTGGAGACGACGGGCATAGCGAGAGCACACAATTATGACGGAATGTTGAACACCCTCGCTATTGGTCGTTTCGCTGTCGCCCTCCCACAGCAGCACGGTCTGGGTGACAATCTGGCCGTCAATATTGACGAGGGCAATGCGGGGTTTTACGATACTTCCGATGCGCTCGGGGACCTGGTCGCTGTCCGTGAACGCGATGGGATTAACACACGCGTCGTCGCGGAGAAGGACATAGTGGCCGTTGCCATCCACATGGAGGGTTAGTTTGTGGTCGTAGGCCGTCATGGGGCACAGGAGGCGCGCATGGCGTCCGAAGGCGAAGCCCATGAGCTGCGCGATGCCGCCGCCAATGGTGATGCTCAGGGTGAAGGGGGGAGAAAGCGTCGCCAGCACGGTGCTTTGCAATTCGGCCGTTGAAAAGGAGAACCACCGGATGGAGGCGGGCATGCGGTGAGTCTTGTGGTCCTGGATGCAGTAGCTTTCTGCGGCGATTTCGCGGGTTGGACGCTCTCGGGCGATGCGATTGCGGGCGATTTCGACGAGTTTGGTCCTTTGAGCCGGATACAGGCACCGTTCGGCGTCAATGGCGTCGTGCCATGCGTTAGCCATGCAAAGAAGTGTCTGTGGATCGTGATGCGGCTCACCCAGTAGTGCTTGGACGCTGCGGCCAGGGAAAGTCTGCTTGAAGACTTCGGTGTGGTGATCGCAAATGGGATGGAAAGAACACCGGGCGCATTCCGGCCCGAGATTTTCCCGCTGTGCCTGTTGATAAGCGGCCAGTCGTGCTTCGAGATCCGGCAGTTCCTCGGGAAGGGCCTTGGGTTTCGGTCGTCGCAGGGGGAGGTGGCGCGTCAATTTGTGAAGAAACCACAGCCAGAAGAAAAAACGGGGCCGTTCGAGTACCCAGGGGAGCACGGCGTCATCAATGCGGTTGTGGAAGGAGCTTCCTTCACTCAGGGTGATTTCCACCGCTTGGTGGATGCGGTCCGGGCTGAGATTGCGAAGCCTTTTGGCGAAATCGAAAGCGGAGGGACGATAGAACGCATGGTGGGCCAACTGCTGGGGTGTGTTGGCTACCGTGGGCCAGAGGGATTCGGGAAGCTGGCAAAAGGGGATGCCGGTGCAGTAGAGATCACAGCTTCGCTCACGCAACGCCTCGGCGAGGGCAACGATGCGTGCCATGCATCCGTCAGGCAGTGCGCGGCTCGCGGCGGGGGGCGTCATGTCGCTGCGAAGGGTGATTTGCACCGTGACAGCCCGCGCCAACACGGCAAGGAGATCACTATCAATGGTGTTGGGAATGATTGCCGCGTTTATGAAGAGGCGGACGGGTAGCTTTGCTTGCTCCGCCGCGTCGAGCCATCCATCCAGAGATTGCACGTCCAGTGCCGTCGGCTCAAGGGCCACATCGAAGAGGCCCCGAGCGGCGAGGGGCTTGAGTATTGCTGGCGATGTAGTATCCGTGCAGCGGAGAGACAATCGAAGGCCGAGATGTGCCGCCTCCTCAAGGAGAGGAAGTACGATGTCCGTTTCGACGCAGGGGAGGTAGAGGTCCACCTTCTGCGCCTTGAACTTTTCCGCCGAAAGACGCAGCCATTGGCGCACGGTCGTCTGCCCGACGGCGGTACCCTGGGTATTCGTCGCGAGGCCGAGGCCCCGTATGGACGGAAGGGCGGTGGCTATGTGTTTTGTAGGCTCAGTGGGCATACGGCTCGATCTGGACAAGGACTACGTTGCAGGGTTGACCATGATTCTACCGTAGTCCGCACGGGAATCGGTATGTTGTTTTGAAAGCGGAAACAG
>JAJRPE010000230.1 GCA_024280935.1 Candidatus Hydrogenedentota bacterium | reverse complement strand
TCGGCCAAGGCATCCAGTTCCGGTGACTTTAATGCGTCCAACTGCGCCTTGAAGCGTCCATCGATACGCTGGAGCCGGTCTTGGGTCTTCGTGAGGGCGCTGCGCTTTTGATGAATGGCCGGGTCGTCATCGTAATCACGGTCGGCCCGGTCTACGCCGGCAAAGACCGCCTGGAGGCTGTAGTAGTCCGCTTGGGTGATGGGGTCAAATTTGTGGTCGTGGCATCGTGCGCAGCCGACCGAAAGGCTGTTCACCGTTCCCATTACCGTGGTCATCATATCGTCGCGGTCAAGGTTGCGCGTGATCTTCTTGTCGATGGTTCCTTCGCGAAGCTCCACGTGTCCCACGAAATCCCACGGCCCTGCCGCCAGAAAGCCCAACGCCACCGTCGCCTGCGGGTCTTCGGGATAGAGAGCGTCTCCGGCGATTTGTTCGCGGATGAACTGGCCGTAGGGCTTGTCATCGTTCAGCGCCTGGATCACATAGTCGCGGTAGGGCCACGCATTGTTTCGGCGCTTGTCCTTGTCATAGCCATGGGTGTCGCCATAGTGGGCCACATCGAGCCAATGTCGCGCCCAGCGTTCCCCGTAGCGCGGCGATGCCAGCAATTCGTCCACCAGCCGCTCGTAGGCATCGGGGCGTGGATCATTTAAGAAGGCTTCGACCGCTTCCGGCGTGGGGGGGAGGCCCAGGAGGTCGAAAGAGAGACGGCGGATGAGCGTGCGCCGATCCGCCTCGGGGGAAGGGCTGAGGCCTCGTTCCTGCTGTGCCCGGCGGATGAAGGGGTCGATGGAATTGCGCGACCAGGTGTCGTCATTGGCTTGGGGTGGGGTCGGCTGCGTGAGGGGTTCAAAGGCCCAATGTCCCTGCCAGGCCGCGCCTTCTTCAATCCAGCGCGTGAGGAGGGCTTTCTCTTTGTCGGTCAATTGCTTCGCGAAATCAGGGGGAGGCATCTGGTCGTCGGCACTGCGTGCCATGATGCGGTTGTACAGGGAGCTTTTTCCGGGCAAGCCGGGAACTACGGCCCGGTTATCGGATTTCAAGGGGTTGAAAAGGCCCGCTTTTGTATCCAGCCGCAACCCGCCCTTTCGGTCCTCTGCATCGGGTCCGTGGCAGAGAAAGCACTTCGCCGTAAGAATGGGAAGCACGTCGTTGGCAAAGCTGACGGGGGAAGCCGTGGCATGGCCCAAGAGGCCACAGAATGACGTGAAGAGAATGACCGTTGACGTGATGAATAAGCGGTGAAAGTACAGCGTTCCAACTCCTTGCGGACACGGGGGGAGACTCGTTGCCAATATACACGGTGTCTGGTGGTTGTTCAAACCATGCTCCGATTCTGCTATCCTGATGTCCGTGTCCAGAGTCAGGTAACGCTTCGGGCTGGGATCTTGTTCTGTCCGTTAAGGAGATTTAAGGTGATCGTAAAATTGAATTATACGCTGTTGGCCTTAATGTTGACGGTGCCAGGGTTTTGCAGTGGTGTTCTTGCTCAGGCCGATTCGACGGCCATGGGTGACCCGGGCCTTACAGCGAAGTACAGCCTCTCACAGGTAGACGCTCCCGTGGGGACGGTCGTTGCGACGGTATCGCTGGCCCTTGGGCATGTTGAGGTGCTCAATGGCATTCCCCACCAGTGGCTCCAGTTGGACGCGACCAAGGTTGATGGTACGCGGCTGAGCGTATGGCTCCTTAGCGATGGATTTCCCGCTTCCGATATTGAGCAGGCGCGGGCGACGTCGGCCCGATACATTTTTCAGGCAGGGGATTCGTCGCCGCTGGAATACCGCGACAAATTCTCCGGGCGTGCCGTCCTGCCGTCGAGCGGCGGATGGTCTTATCTCATTCCCCGTTCCCCTGGTGCGGAAGCGGGCACCGATATTTTTCCCGAGCATGTCGATTATCTGGGACATCGCTATGTTCGCGACGCTATCGCGATGGGAGACGTGTTGGCGCTGCCGCCGAACATTCGGGTTGTTCCGCTCCTGCCGGATGTCCTTGTCGGTATTCCCATCAACACCCGTGAAAAAGATGAGACCCGTCGCTACGACGATTCGGACTATGATTACATTCCGCTTACGCGCAGTGATTTTTCCGAGATGATGGACGCGGGAATCAATTGTTTCTCAGCCACGCCCGACCATCGTGCGTGGTTTGAGGAATCGGGCGCTATCTATCACGGGGTAGGCGGGGCGGATGTGTCCTTTCCCGAGTGCCTCTACAAGAGTCAATACCTGGGACCGGCGATGTGGCTCAATGAGCCTGCTGTTGTTACCCGTGATCACGTCCTCCGTCCCCGGTTGCGCGAGGACGAGGCCTTTCGCAAGGCCATATCGCCGCAAGCAGCGCTGGCGGCTTTTGAGGAACATTATGCAGGGGTGGTTGGCAATGGCCCACCCACGCGCTTCATCAAGGGCCTCGCCGCACGGGCGGATGTCGACCTCGGAACGATGGATTTCTCCCAGCAAAGTATCCATAGTTGGGAAACGATGGTCAGTTCCGCCGCCTATCAGTTATCGCAAGCTACCGCGCCAGCATCTATTGTGTTTGAGCCGCCGGGGCATGTGGGAACCCGCAGAACGTTGCCCGAAATGAATATGACCTATGGCTGTCAGATTCCCGTGGATGGGGCAAACAATCTGATCGATATCATCATTGGCTTCACCCGTGGGGCGGCACGGCTGACCGATAAGAGTTGGGGAATCAGCATTTACGGATCGGTGACCGCAGCGGATTCTCCGTGGTTTATGACCCATGCCTACGATATGGGCGCAACGCGCTTTTTCTTTTGGAACAATAGCCGACTGGCATGCGTGCCCCATGGAGAAATACTGGCGTTGACCCGAAATTTACAAGCCCATGCCAGGAAGAATCCACACCGAGATCTTGAGCGACTGCGAGAGGCGGCCGAAGTCGCTATCTTGTTGCCGCCGGGATATAACCTGGGCCATGTCTATATGGGCAAGGGAATTCTTTGGGGAATAGGGGAACTCAATCTGGAGCGCCGCAATCGCGAAGGCGTCCAATACCGTACGGTGATGGGGAATTTTTTCACAGAAATCGAGCGCTGCCTCCGTCTTGGCGTGGCCTTTGACCTGATGTGGGATCTGCCCGGCATCAAGCCGGAGGGATACCGCGAGGTCGTGCGTGTTCGCGAAGATGGCAAGGTGGAGATTATGCAAGGCGCGACGCGTGTATTGCTCGATGAGGCGAGAACCCCGACGCGGCCCGAAGGCAAAGCGCCACAACTCACGGTTCAGTTGTCGGTTTCGGCAGACACGGCCCCGCTCGACGTGACGGCATACGCACGCATCATCGAAGGCTCGGCTCCCGTCTATTACACGCACGGGCCTGATTCGGATGGTATCGCTCACAACACGATGGTCGCCTGGGAATTATACGGCCCGAATGAGGAGGATTATCGCTATCTCCGGGCGGCGGGTCCGGTTCGTAAGCATGATGACGGAGGCCATGCGGTCGATACGGCCATTCATCTGGATCAACCGGGAAACTATCGATTACGGATCGCAACGGTCGATTTGGCGGGCCGAACATCAGTACTCTGGAAAGAGATCGAGGTTCGCGAATAGGTGCTGCTGGTATTCACAGACAGCGCCGGGATGCTGGGCGCGAAGTAGTGTATGGCTTCCGCAGACGTTTGTCGGACGCTATTCCGCGTTGTTGGTTGGCCGAATTGCGCTGCGCCCGTCGCGCTTGTAACGTGCGAGCAGGGCGGATAGTCGCTGTACGATATCCGGGTGTTGCTCTTGGAGATTGTGCTCCTCCCGTGGATCTTTCGCCAGATTAAAGAGTTGTACCGGCGGGGCGCCCGCCGCGCCTTTGCCGCTCCAGCCGCCAGAGCCCTTTCCGTCGATGAATTTCCAGTCGCCCTGCCGAATGGCAAACATGCCGTTGATGGAGTGGTGGACCGTCGCCTCGCGGAGCGGCTCCGTCTGTTCTTCCCCAAGCAAGAGGGGCAGGAGGTTGTAGCTGTCGCGGGCCGCGTCCTGGGGAAAGGTCGCACCGGTCAGGGCCGCGCAGGTCGCCATGAAATCCGTGTGTGTGATTACTTCGTCCGAAGCCGACGCCGCAGCGATACGTTTTGGCCAGCGGGCGATAAAGGGCACGCGATGGCCTCCTTCCCAGATATCCGCCTTGATGCCCCGATAAATGTGGCTGGGGTTGTGCCCGTAGGCGCGCACGGTGTTGGGTTTTCCGTTCATGTTCTCGCCATCCCGTCCGGGGGAGCCGTTGTCACTGGTAAAGATGAGCAGGGTGTTCTCTTCCTGTCCGGTGGCGGACAGGGCATCCATCACCTGGCCGACCAGCCAATCCACCTCGTTCACAAAATCGCCATAACGATGGGCGCCGCTTTTTCCGATAAATTCTTCGGTGGGCGCAATGGGCGTGTGGGGCGCGGTCAGCGACAGGTATAGGAAGAAGGGCGCGTTGGCTTTTTTTCCAAAGGGTGCTTGGCGCGCCGGTGCCTTGATAAAGTCCACCGCCTTTTTTGCCAGCGTCGGCATGACGGCAGTCAGATCCCAGCCTTCGACCATAGGTCCGGGAAGTCCAAACATTGGCTCGGGCTTGGGCACCGTCGGCAAGGTTACCATTCGGTCGTTTTCGATAAAGCCGTAGGGTGGAAAATTGGGCACGTCATCGCCAAAATAGTATCCGAAACCCCGCGCAGTAGGTCCGCCGCCCAGGGGCCTGGAGAAGTTCACCTTTGCATACCAGGGGTTGCGTATTTTATTGTCGAATTTTCCCAATGGAATGATGTCGTTGATGGCGGAGCCATCCGTCGTCGGCCAGTTCCAGCCCAGATGCCATTTTCCAATGCACGCGGTGGTGTAGCCCTGTTCGGAAAGCATCTGCGGCAGGGTCAATGTGTCTTCGTCAATCAGCGGGGCATCCCAGGGCCACAGGACACTTCGTTTCAAGGCGCTTCGCCAGGCATAGGTCCCCGTGAGTAGGCTGTAGCGGGTGGGCGTGCATACGGCGCTCGGGGAATGGGCGTCCGTAAAGCGCATACCCTGCGTCGCCAGCTTGTCGAGGAAGGGCGTGGGTATTTTTGAATCGGGATTCTGGCAGGCGACATCGCCAAAACCCATGTCGTCCGCCAGAATGATGATGATGTTGGGGCGTTGCGCATTCGAGGACTGTGGCGCAGCCTCACAATGGGCGCAAAGTGCGAGCAAGACGGCAAGTGCAAGGGGTGGGGACATCCTTCTGTGGAGTGTCATTGAGAGTTCTCCTGTTGTCTGCGGCCCCGATCTTGTCTGGGAATGGTGTATACTTATTTTGTGCTGGATTTACACCCACGCGAATGGGTTTTCGAGGGAGTATTGAGATGAAATCCTATACATTTGTCATTGAGCGGTGTCCCGACACCCACGTCTATGTCGGTTATGTTCCAGGTTTTCCCGGCGCGCACAGCCAAGGGGAATCCTTGGATGAGCTGCGTCAAAATATGGGAGAAGTGATTCAGTTGCTCTTGGAAGACGGCGAACCCGCCCTTGAATCAGAGTTCGCAGGAACACAGACCATACGCGTCGGGTGAGGCATGTCGCGCTATCCGACATTGAAGCCAAGGGAAGTGGTTTCCATCCTGAATGCGTTGGGCTTTCAAGAGGTGAGGCAACGAGGTTCGCACAAACAGTTTCGGCACGCTGATGGTCGATGCACGACGCTTCCATTTCATCGTGGGCGTGACATCTCTCCAATACTGCTTCGACAAATTGTGCGAGATATCGGATTGACGATGGAGGAGTTTCTCTCTTCTCGTTGATAGCCATTCTGTACTATTATTCGTCATTTTCTTGTTTTTGAACAAGAAAATAGAACGACCTATGCTCAAAAAAGTTGCCCGTGATATTTCTGGTTTCGCGGGAAGCAGGCTTGCTTCCAACAAGATCTTTCACCACGAAGGCACGAGGAACACGAAGAAAATAAATGCAGCGGTATCCCCGGCGCACCGCCCAAAAGGTTTTCGCGTTGGGAAATACTATGGATTTTCGGGTGAAGAAATTGAGCACGCAAAGGGCATATTGGCAATCCCGTTGAAAACCGCACATCATTACCTTGTTTTTGTTCTTCATTTCTTTCTTCTTCGTGCTCTTCGTGTCTTCGTGGTGAAAATGTTTTTGGTTGCGGCCATAGGCTACTCTAATCTCTTAGTGATTGAAACACGTTACCAAGTATTTGGGTTGTGAGTGGTTCCGTGTTGCTTCAACGCTACTTCCCGTCTTCACTCAGGTCCAGAATCTCGATATTCCGAAACTCCACCGGGTGGCTTTCGCTTTGAAGGGAAATCGTGCCGCCACTGAGCATCAGGTTGCCGTCCTTGATGAGCTTTTTGGCATCGTCGTCGGTGGGATCGAGTTGGGGGGTCTCGTATTCAAAAACAGCCTCGCCGTTAACAAAATGCTGGATGAAATCGTTGCCCCGCACCTCGACCTCGACCTTGACCCACTGGTCGCCATGGTAGGTTTCCGAGCGGGAATTGATGCAGTGGGGCTTGAAGAGTTCACCATTGAGCACGACGTTCGTTCCGGGGGTGCAAAGATTGGCCGTGCTCCGCTTCTTTTTTCCGTCGCCGCCGAGCAGTTGCACCTCAATAGAGACGGGAAATTTCTGATCCTTGCCCATCGTGGCGGGGTCCTGCCCATGGAGCATGATGCCGCTGTTGCGGAAGGCCCAACCGGGACCATCGTCAATCTGGTCGCCCGTGAACCGATATTCCATGCGGAATTTGTAGTGGGAGTAGGCGGTCTTGTAAAAGATGTGGCCGAAGGTCTCCTTGAACTTACCGCCATACTGATCATAGGACACCTTCATGATGCCGTCTTCCACGCGGAAGGTGTTGTTCCAGTTGTCGCCCAATTCGTGGTAGCGAATCTTTGGCGTCCAACCATCGAGGTTCTTTCCGTTGAAAATGCTTACCCAGCCTTCTGCAGCGGGGCCGTTTTCTGCGGCATGGGCCGCAAACGTAAGGGCGCAGCAAAGGGTAAGGGCGAAAAGTCGATATACGCGGTTCATGACAGTGCTCCTCTGGTCCATGACATGTTCGAAGTCGTGATTGGTTGTTGTACGCCATTGCAGCGCGGGGAGTCAAGCGGGGAAAGTATATGCCAGCTCCCACAACCCACTCCCGGCCATGTTCGTCATACAAGCGAACGTGCCAGTCGGTTGCCTGATTGCTGTCCACCTGGTAGCCCGCCACATAGTGGCCTTCGACTATCTTTGTTGTTATCGCATCGTTTTCGACCATCCAGTAACTCGGGTCGGGGGTCTCCCAACCGCCCAGGGTTTTACCATCAGGAGCGAACAGGACGGATGAATCACTTCAACGACCGTCGTTGACGATCGGGCGGACAATCTCGCAGCGGTTGGCGACTATGACCGAATCAGTCTCTGGGGCTGTTGTCTTTCATTACGTGCGGAAAGTACTTCTCGTCCCAGGCGTCGAGACGATACATCATTTTCACGTGCGGTATGACAACTTCGTCTTCTGGATTGTATACCTTCATCTGCAGCGGAAGGTCGACAGTCCACTCTTCAGGCTGAATGTGGAGGTGGTCACAGCGCTCGTCTAAATGGAGCAATTCCTTGACGAGAAGGTCGCGCTCTTCCGGATTGAGATATAAGAACACTTCCGCAGGTTCGCCTTCGGCATCTTTTTTCACTACAGCCGTAATACGTGGCTTGCTCATGGCACTATTTTCCCTTCGTTCTTGTCCATGCGGACGGCCATGTCCGCGAAGTACCTGTTGCCTCGGGCGCAATAACCCCCGGCCCACTCCGGGGCGTCCGGCGCGGAAACCTGAGTAGTGTGGGGCGGGGCCTCTGAAGTGACTATCCTGGGGGCACGATCATCGGACGACGTGATCTCTGGCCTGAATCCGTGAATGTGGCTGGTATTCGGGTTCCGCCGTCGAGATTCTTGCCGTTGAAGATGGAAACCCAGCCTTCTTCAGCGGGGGCGTTTTCTGCGGTATGGGCCGCAAACGTAAGGGCGCAGCAAAGGGTAAGGGAGAAAAGTCGATCTACGTGGTTCATGGTCGTGCTCCTCTGGTCCATGGCATGATCGTAGTCGCAATTCGTTATTATATGCCACGGCCGCGTGGAGGCTCAAGCGGCAGAAGCCTGTGTGGGGCACCGCAATTCACATCTGGTCTACAACTTCTTCAACCAGATATCTTTGAATTGCACCGTCATAGGCGGACCGCTGTGGAGTTGCAGCGCGAGAATGCCCGAGAAGTCTTGCTGCTCAGGGTCGTTGTCGGTGACTTCCGCCATGAGCTTGTCGTTGACGTAGAGCGTCAGTTTCGGCCCCTTGCATAGGAGACGGTACTCATGCCATTCCTGCAGTCTGAAGTCTGCGGGACCTTGTGCTTCCGCGATGTCCTCATGGGTCATTTCTCCGGCCGCGTTGATGGTGGTGCGTTGACCGCGCAAGGCCAGGGTATGGCGGCCATGCTCATCGTAGAGGCGAACCAGCCAGTCCGGGCCAAGGTCGTTGTCCACTTGGTATCCCGCCACGTCATGGCCTTCGATGATCTTGCTGCGAAACTGAAAGCCGCCATTGATGGAGGGGAGCTTTTTCGTGGGCCAGCCGTTCATGCGAAATTTCAGCCGAAGTTCGAAGTCGTCCAACGGTTCCTTTTCGTAGACCAGGTACTGATTAACGGAGCACGGATGGGCCTCGGTTATTTTTGCCGTGATGGCACCCTCCTCAATTGACCAGTAGCTCGGGTCTGGCGTTTCCCAGTTGGCGAGCGTTTTGCCATCGAAGAGTGCCTCAAAGCCAGGGGGTATGCCATCGGGAGTCGATTGGCCGCTCAGGGTGAGGAAGGCAAGTAACAGAGGCAAAATAAACAGGATGTTACGAATCATGACCGTGCTCCAAGGGTTAACGTAGATCCTATGGTGGCGTTTTCGTCCACGTTTTTCAAGGGCGACTTTATTGCCTTACTCTAGCAAAACCGCTACAAAAGACAAGAAGTCCCATACGGCCATATACATAAGCGATTGCCTTGAAATGATTAAGGGCTTATTTTGTCTTGTGGTCAACTTTCGATGTTTTGGACTGATTTAAGTCTGCTAAGGGAGCGGCAAGGGTGCCACAGGTAGGCCCGCCAGGGTTTACCTGTGCCGTATGCTTCCCCCGATCTGGAGAGCTTCCCTCACTCGCAGGAACCTACACGGGTAAGCCCTGAGAGGCCTATCCGTGGCACCCGACAGGTACCTGTAAAAGGGATGACGGCCTTGGGGTGTGGGCAGAGTCCACCTTAGTGCCTCAATTCGAAAGAACTACCATCGAAACAAAAAATACTTCGGCGAGGGCCATCAAGGAGCAAAAGCCTTGGCTGTGGGCCAGCCACTTTTGTTGGCCCTCCGATTGAACTGCGGATTTCAATTCGGTAAAGTTGCAACTTGTTGCGTCAATAGCGCATTTGTGTGTTTTGAATTGTGATTAAAGAAAGGCTGTTGTACCCGTATGAAAGAAGCATGGACCGCAGAGGAAATCGCCGATGCCTTGGGCTCGTCCCGAAGGACCATTCAACACCATATTTATCTGGGGCG
>JAJRPE010000229.1 GCA_024280935.1 Candidatus Hydrogenedentota bacterium | reverse complement strand
TGGGTTGTTTGGTGACATCGGCCCCTTTCAGGGATTTCCCTCATAGCTCTGGCTCTGCCGGTAGTTACTGGAAACCTGGATGTCTTACTGACCGCGCAGGTGTTGCCGTTGCAAAAGCAGGAGTAGTATCGGATGTTTACGAACCGCAAGGCGACCATGGCGCTCAGCATGAACACACTGGCCTTTACCGTGTGTTTCGCGTGTTGGATGCTCAACGGCGTGCTGGTCACGTTCCTGATAGAGAACCAGATTTTCGCGTGGTCAGATTCTCAGATCGGTTGGGTGATTGGGATTCCCGTCTTAAGTGGTGCGCTGTTTCGTCTGCCTGCGGGCATCCTTACGGACAAATACGGCGGCAAGTACGTATTCAGCGCCGTCATGCTCCTTGCCGCAATTCCCATGTATCTGTTGAGTTTTGCGGACAGCTACTGGAGCTTCTTTTTGTGCAGCCTGGCCTTCGGTATCGTTGGGTCTTCTTTTGCCGTGGGTATCGCCTATACCGCGGTCTGGTTCAAGCCGGAGAACCAAGGCACGGCTCTGGGCGTGTTTGGTGCGGGCAATGCCGGGGCGGCCTTGACCAGCATGGGTGCCCCCTTCCTGCTGGCCTGGCTCACCAAGGGCGGAGAAAACATCGATGCCTGGCGTGCCATCCCACGCTTTTATGCCGGGATTCTATTGCTCATGACCGTTGTGTTCTGGCTGGGAACGACCCACAAGAAGGCGGACGATTCCCACATCAACAGCCTTCGGGAGCGCCTTGCTCCGTTGCGTCACCTGCGGGTCTGGCGTTTCGGGCTGTACTACTTCCTGCTCTTTGGGGGCTTCGTTGCTTTGGCCCAGTGGCTCATTCCCTATTACGTGAACGCCTACATGATGCCCCTGGCCATGGCCGGACTGATGGCGGCTATTTTCAGTCTGCCTTCCGGGATCATTCGCGCCCTGGGGGGCTATATGTCCGACCGGATGGGCGCACGGCGTGTCATGTATGGGGTGCTCGGAACCTGCCTCGTCGCCTGTGCCCTGCTTATCGTGCCGCGCATGGCGGTGGAATCACCGGGCAAGGGTATCATGGCCAAACGAAGCGGCACGGTGACGAAGATAACTGCGGATGCCCTTGTGGTAGACGACATGCGCTATGCACTCAGGGTGACGGATGAAAAAGCGTTGCGTGATGCCCGAGAATCCGAGGCGTTTCTTGTCTTACCCAGCATAGGCATGGAACAGAAGCCCGTGGTCAAGGTGGGCGACGTTGTCGAGAAAAAGCAATTGCTGGCCCAGGGCACGACGAAAATATACTTCCAGGCAAATGTCTGGATTTTCACCGCCATCGTGTTTGTCATTGGCATCGCGATGGGCATTGGCAAGGCGGCGGTGTACAAGCATATCCCAGATTATTTCCCCAACGAAGTGGGCGTGGTTGGCGGTATTGTAGGGGGCTTGGGTGGTCTCGGCGGCTTTGTCTGTCCGATTACTTTTGGCATGCTCCTGGAGCAAACCGGGATTTGGACCACCTGCTGGATTTTCTTCACCCTGCTGACAGGTGTCTGTCTGTGGTGGATGCACCACGTGATCCAACGGATGCACAGCAAATCCGCACCCGCCTTGAAAGGGCGTATTGAATCAACGGAATGTTACCCGGAAAATCCAGACATCCTCGGCAACCCGCAACCAGTACTTACAAGCCTTCACGGGGCAGTCAGGGGACTGACACGCCCCGAACACCGCGAATTATTCTCGTTTGCACGAAATCTCAAGTGTCCTTCTGACTCAACGGAAGACACGTTAACGGGCGTGGCTGTCCCGGCCTTGCCAGGAGATTCACGGTTTTCTTCGCTAACGACAGGACAGCCACGGACCTTTGAGTAACCTTGCCTCCATAAGATCCCGTGTGTAAATTCATTCTACTTCTGCATACCGGAGCTGCCTGGTCCGTGTCAGTCCCTTATGAACCTGTTGCCGCAACCACTAGAAAATACGTTCCATGACACGATGTTCAAAAAAAACCGTTAAGACAACCTGTTCCTATTGCGGGGTGGGCTGTGGCGTAGAAGTCACCCGCGACCACTTGGGTCGGCTTTCGGTCGAAGGCGATGAATCGCATCCGGTAAACCAGGGTATGCTGTGCTCCAAGGGGCGTACCTTGCACCACGTGGTACAGAATCAGGAAGACCGCCTTCTTTATCCCCAGATGCGACGCAGCCGTGCCCATCCCCTGGAGCAGGTGGATTGGGACACGGCCCTGGATCGTGCGGCGGGTGTCTTCAAATCAATCATCGAGCGTTTCGGCCCGAAGGCGGTGGGCTTTTATGTGTCGGGGCAGTGCCTGACGGAGGAATATTACATCGCCAACAAGCTGGTGAAAGGTTTCATCGGGAGCAACAATATTGACACCAATTCCCGGCTCTGTATGAGTTCGGCGGTGGTGGCGTACAAGCAGGCCCTCGGGGATGATGCGTGTCCCATCAGCTATGCCGATATCGAGCTGGGATCGTGCTTTCTCATCGCGGGGGCGAACCCGGCCTGGTGTCATCCCATCCTCTTTCGGCGACTGGAACAACACAAAGCGCAGAACCCCGATACGAAGGTCATTGTAGTTGATCCGCGTCGTACCCAGACCTGCGCCCTGGCCGACCTGCACCTTCAGATTCAGCCAGGCACCGATGTGGTGGTCTTCAACGCCATCGCCCGAGCGCTTTACGAGCAGGGCCACTGGGACGAGGCTTTCATCCGCGAGCATTGCAACGGTATTGAAGCCCTTAAAGAAACCGTGTTTTCCCAGACCCTGGAAGAGGCCGCCCGTATTTGTCGAATCACCACAGAGGAAATAGAGGAAGCTGCACGCCTCATCGGCACGAGCGATGCCTTTCAATCCTGGTGGGCCATGGGTGTGAACCAAAGCAGCAATGGCGTGGATAAGAATCTCGCCCTCCTCAATCTCTCTCTGCTTACGGGGCAGATTGGCAAGCCCGGCGCAGGTCCTTTCTCCCTGACGGGGCAGGCCAACGCCATGGGCGGGCGCGAGGTGGGGGGACTTTCCAACCTGTTGGCGGCCCACCGTGACCTGGCAGATCCCGAAGAACGTTCCTTTGTGGCGGATTACTGGAAGAGTGGTCCCATCGCAGCGAAGCCCGGCCTGACTGCGACAGAGATGTTTGCGGCCTTGGAAGCGGGCACGATGAAGGCCATCTGGATCATCTGCACCAACCCGGCAGTTTCCATGCCCAACCTGCGCCAGGTGGAGGGGGCGCTGAAGAAAGCACGGTTTGTGGTGGTCCAGGATATCTCTTCCCTGTCGGATACGGTGGACTATGCCGATCTGGTGTTGCCCGCAGCGGGCTGGCTGGAAAAACAGGGCACCATGACAAACTCGGAACGGCGGGTAACCCACTTGCCAAAACTACTCGATGCGCCGGGAGAAGCGCTACCCGATGTGGAAATACTCTGTCGCTTCGCGAAGAAAATGGGCTGGGCGGCGGCCTTCACCTACAATGATGAGAGCGAAATCTTCGATGAGCACCGTCGGCTCACCCAGAGCACTCCTGCCGACATGAGTGGCATGTCGTACGCCCGCTTAAAGGAATTGGGTGGATTGCAATGGCCCTGTCCGTCGGCGGAACACCCCGGCACGCCGCGCTTGTTTCAGGACAAGCAGTTTTTCACGAAGGACCGACGGGCCGTGCTCCATGGGGTCCGCCACGAGCAACGCGCTGAATCCCTGAGTGCGACGTATCCCCTGGTGCTTACGACGGGCCGGATTCGTGACCAGTGGCACACCATGACCCGTACCGCGAAGGTCGCCAAATTGCGCCAGCATCTGGATACGCCCTTCGTGGAAATAAATCCCGCAGATGCGGTCGCCCAAGGCATCGAAGCAGGGGATACGATCACCGTGTACAATGATCGCGGGGTTGTGCGTGCGCGGGCCATTCTCACCGACACCATCAAGGCGGGCGTTGTCTTTCTCCCCATGCACTGGGGAAAGTCCCTCCAACATGGGGATGGACGGGCGAATTTACTGAGCAGCGACCGGGTAGATCCCACATCGAAGCAACCGGATTTTAAGTTTTCTGCGGTGGCCTTGAACAAGACATCGACCCCTCGCCGTCGCATTCTTGTCGTGGGCGGTGGCACGGCAGCCCTGGCTTTCGTAGAGGAATATCGTAAGCGCAATCAAGACGACGAACTGGTGCTCTTTGGCGAGGAACCCCATGGCTTTTACAATCGCATTCTCCTGCCCGATCTCATTGGTGGCGAATGCAGTTGGGCAGCTATGCAGACAGCCTCTGCCGAAAGCCTTGCCCAGGACCGGGTGGTATTTCACAGCGGAATCAAAATCGCCGCCATACACCGCAGGAAACGGGTCGTCGTGGACAATCGGGGTACGCGCCATTCCTACGACAAACTGGTGTTGGCAACGGGAAGCCGCCCGGCACTCCCGCCTGAGGCCCCCCGTGGAATGAAGGGGGTTTTCAGCTTGCGCACCCGAAATGATGCCGAAGCGGTTATGTCGCATGTGCAAGCCACCCACCGGTGCATCGTCGTCGGGGGTGGCCTGCTGGGCTTGGAGCTGGTCGCAGCCCTGCAACAACGGGGCGCAGAATGTCACCTGCTCCATCGTTCTTCCCGGCTTATGGGCCGTCAGTTGGATGACACGGCAGCCCAGCTTCTGGCGGAAGAACTGGAAGAACGAGGGATTGCGCTGCACTTTAATGAGTCTGTCGCTACGGTTCATGGGGAGGATGGGGTCCAGGGTGTGCGGACCCGCAATGGCCGCTACCTGCCCTGTGATGCCCTTTTCTTCGCCACCGGGACCACACCAAACACAATGCTTGCCAGGGATGCGGGCCTCCCGTGTGGGCAGGGTGTGCAGGTGGACGATACCCTGCGAAC
>JAJRPE010000228.1 GCA_024280935.1 Candidatus Hydrogenedentota bacterium | reverse complement strand
GACGATGGCGCGGTGTTGAAGACTGCCCATGCCTCGGGACGTCGTCTTTCGGAGGAGTTGGCGGTACTGGCGGAGCAGCATGGCTTGCCCCTTCAACTTCGCGGCGTTTCTTCGGTGTTCAGCACCTCCTTTGTCCCGGCAACGGCTGAACCCGTGGTGGATATGCGTTCTGTGCAACAGGCGGATGCCGTCCTGCTGCAGAAATTTGTAATGGCCCTCCAGGAACGGGGGGTGCAGGTGACTTCCTTTGGGATCTGGTTTGTGTCCACCGTGCATAGCGAGCAGGATATTGATGAGACGCTCTCGGCAGCCAGCGAAGCGTTTGCTGAGCTGGGTGCGGGCCAGTGTGACTGAGGTGTTACGTGTTGTTCAGAAATGTTCCTGCCATGAATGGTCGTAGAGCCGCCGATGGTTGCAACCAAATGGGAAGGGTGTGAATGTAGGACATCCGTCCCGGTTGTCACAGGCTGTTTACGACCTCTACGGAAAGTTGCACGCACTTGGAATCTTGACCGACGTACCGTCGGTCGTGACAGCCGAGACGGCTATCCTACATTGTTTGGTCCTTTTATCAGGAAAAATTGTTTTGTGACGATTTTATGTTTTTGTTCAAAAACATGAAATCGCCGGATAGTAGTGCAGAGAGCACAGAGAAAGTGGCTCGCTGGTACGTGTACTCCCGTAGCAATACGTATCATTCCGATCCTGCGGGGTATACGCTGGAAAAACGGCTCTTTGCGTTCTTTGTGGTTACGCATTCTTTTTGTATTTTGGAGAATATGACACTACATGTGTGAAGAAACTCGGCAACATAATTCAGATCAAAACATAAAGCGCATTGGCATCGTGGGCTTCATGCACGAGTCCAACACCTTCGCCACCACGAAGACGACGCGGCGGCATTTCGAGGATGCCTTCTTTCACGTGGGGGAGGCCTTGGTGCCCGCGTGGGAAGACGCGCATCATGAGTTGGGCGGTTTTTTGGAAGGCTGTAATACCTATGGACTGGAGGCGCACCCCGTGTTGGCGGCGTGGGCCACGCCGGGCGGTACGGTGACGGATGAAGCCTATGAATCGATTGTCGCGGAATTGCTCGATGCCCTCAAGGCGGCTGGCCCCCTCGATGGATTGCTGCTGGCCCTCCATGGGGCCATGGTGAGCGAGTCCTTCGACGATGCCGACGGTGAAACGTTGGAGCGGGTGCGCGCTTTGCTGGGGCCGGATGTGCCTATTGTGCTCTCCCTCGATATGCACGGCAATGTGTCGCCTCGAATGGCCGCCATCCCGGAGGTGCTCGTGGCCTATCGGAGCTATCCCCACGTGGACCAGCGGGCGCGGGGCGTGGACTGTGCGCGGATTATGGGCGATATTCTTTCGGGCGCGGTGAAGCCCTGTCAGGCCCATGTGAAGTTGCCGTTGCTGATTCATATTGTGCAGCAATACACGGGCGACGCGCCCATGGCGGATCTCTACAAGGAGCTGGAACGTATCGAAGCACAACCGGAGGTGGTGAGCGTATCCCTCTTGCCGGGTTATATCTACGCCGATTCCCCCTTCATGGGTGTTTCCGTGTTGGTGACGGTTGATGGGGATGAGGCGAGGGCCGGAGAGCTGGCGACGGCCTTTGGCGACTATGTGTATGACCGACGGAACGACCTGAACGCCGGATTGCCTTCCGTGGACGAAGCGGTGCAGGAAGCCATGGCTACCGAAGGCACGGTATGTCTCATGGATAGTGGGGACAACATTGGCGGCGGCGGTCCAGGTGACAGTACGATACTATTTGCTGCCTTGCGTGCGGCGGGCGCGACCGGGGTCTGTGTTGTTCTTTGCGATCCCGCAGCGGCGCGGATGTGTGCCGATGGGGGCGTGGGTACCCGTATATTTTTGCCTGTGGGCGCGAAGACTGACAAGGAGCACGGTGAGCCGGTAACGCTGTCCGGGGTGGTGCAACATGTTTCAGACGGCCACTTCGTGGAGGAGCATCCCCGGCATGGCGGCACGCGGGACTATGATCAGGGATACACGGCGGTTGTAAGGACTGACGACGGGAATACGGTGGTGCTGAACAGCCTCCGTGTCATGCCCACCAGCCTGGAGCAGCTGTTGAGCTTGGGCATCGATCCATCGGACTTGGAGCACATCATCGTGAAGGGTGTCACCGCGCCCCGTGCCGCTTATGACCTTGTGGCGGCCCGCACCATTTGTGTGGATACACCGGGCGTTACCCGAGCCGGTCCCGATGCCTTCGTGTATGCCAAACGCCCGGTGCCGCTGTTTCCACTGGACGGATAGGGACGTACCGCCGCAGGGTGCGATGTGAAAGTGGCATTCCGTCGTGGCCCGTGTGAAAGACTCAGGAATGTACGCCCTGCTTCAACGCGGCGGCATGTCCCGGTGGGATTGGCGAGAATGCCTTGGTGCCTACAGCTCCCGCACGGGTAGGCCCGCAGGGTTTACCTGTGTAAAACCGTCGTTTTCTGGAACTGGATACCACCTTTTTGTCGGCAGGAACTGCACGGGTAAGCCCGGTGGGATTAAGAGGGGCCTTTGGGTATCGGAGTTTGAGCATGTTGCCTCTGGACGAAGTGGACCCGCCAGATAACGGCTCCTATCCACTCCGTCCACCAAACCGATATGGTGTGTGTCATGTCGGCTTGCCAAGACGAGACCACCCCCAAAGCCCACCGGGACAGGCCCGCGCGTTTGCGGATGTTCACTTGGGCGACGGTATTCGGATCGCCATCAAGCCCCCGTCCATCATGCGGGCTTATTTGCGCGGGTCCGTCCCTGAGCGGCCCCTATCAGTAGCCATATTCCTCAATCCCGGTCGTCGTGGGATAGGCCACAAAAAAACGGCGATTGGCCGTGTCGAAGGCAAACTCGGGTGCAATGGGGTGGGTTCCCGCGAGGGTGAGTTCTGTGGCCGCCATGGTGTTGTCTGCTCGGTTGATGGTGTTTATGGCCACGGTGAATCCCGTGTCGCTGTCGGTCTGGCTGACGACCCAGTAGAGATTACGTGATGCATCCAGACCGCGAATCACCTGCCCGACAGCGAGGGTATCGCCGGTGGCTTCACCGGTTAGTGGATCGATGCGCAGGGGACCTACGTAGAGGTGGTCTTGATCCGCATCGTGAAAGAGCCAATCTGTCTCGGGGGCATCATTCATGTTTCCGAGGCCCACGCTCAAATCGGTGCTGCCAAGGAGCGCATAGCCGTCAGCGGTGTCGTAGCGGTGAAGCATGGCTTGGGCCCGGTCGAATACGTAGAGCAGATTGGCCGCGCCTTGGTTGAAATAGACCTGAAGCTGACCTTTGCTGCTCATGCCGTCGCCGATGATTGCGTTGGGTACGTCAAGTACGGCGATTTCGTTGCCACTGTCGATACCCACGACGCGCACTTGGCCGAATTCGGGGTAGGCGATGGCCGCGTTGGTGCCGTCGGGACGCAGCGCCAGGTCGGGCAGCCGTTCCGTTGTGCCAACAGGAAAGCCCGTGTTTGTGCTGGCGCCGCCCATGGGATTCGCGTCGGTGCTAAATTCCTGGAGGGTGCTGTCCCAGGCGTTGAGCACGAGGAGTGTTGGCGTGGCCGTTCCACGAACCCGGAAAGGAGCGGGCCATTGGCCTGACTGGAAGATTGTGAGTGTGCCATCGTCGGGGGTAAGGCGAAACAGCCTGTTATTGCCAAAGCGGCTCGAAGCGAAGAGCGCATCGCCGACCACGGCAACCTGATCGATATTGAGGCCCAATTCGATTCCATCTGCCGTTATGGGGAAGGGCGCGGCTTCCAGTGCCCACAATACACCTGTGGTGCTGTCGGGACTGAGCAGGGTGTCGGCGCTTGAATCGAGGGCAAGGCGCATGTTGCCTTCACCAAGATCGGTCATGTCAATCGGGGACGTTACCTGACCCGGATTCGGATTGAAGGCGAAGACCCGTGTGCCCCGTGCCACGACAGTGTCTGCCGCCGTTGTCGAGACACCAAGGGCCAGCAGTCGGTCGTCTGCTGGTCCGTAGGTCATGTCGATGAAGTCGAATCCCGAAGGGGTGGGGAGGGAACGGGGATTGCTTCCGTCGATATCGTATACACCAAGCCCATTGTCGCCACGAATGAAGAAGCGTTGGTTGGCATCATCATAGTCTACTTGCTGTGCCGAGGAATCACCGGAGCCCGGCAGGTCAAAGCTTATCGTGCTGGTGACCGTATTGGAGGCGGTGTCAAAGATGCGGAGGCTTCCGTTGCGGTCTACCTGAACCGTATCGAGGACAAAGAGCCTGCTTCCGGCGGCATCAAACTTCAAATCCCCCGCCACGCCGTCAAGGTCAGCGGTACTGCCGGTCTCCACGAGTGTGGTGGCGTTAAGTAGAAGCAGGCCGGGCGATGCCGTCCTCGCGAGATATAGCGTATTGGTGCCGTTGTCGATGGTCATGTCGATGAAGCCGTCGCCCACGGCTGCGGTGGCGGTAACCGTGTTCGTATCGATATCGATACGGGCGAGCATAGCGGTGTTTTCATCCATGACATAGAGGGCCGTGCCGCCCGGTGCGACAAAGGGTGTTTTTTTGCTGGGTAGAACAAAACCACTGTCCAGGGTGCCCGAAATCTCGCCCGTCAGGGTGTCATAAATGGCAACATGGGGTGTGAGCAGCGCTGTGATGAAAACACGGTTGTTGGTTGTGTCCACCGCCGCCGCGTTGGGCCGCAGGACGTTTTCTACAACGGGGTCGTTGAGGCTTTCGCGCAGGTTAAAGGTGTTGCTGCGTTGCAAGTCGATGGGAGCGCCCGCAGAAATGACGAGGTCGATGGCGGTGCCTTCATCGACCACCGTTCCGGGGGCGATGGATTGAGAAATTACCTCGCCCTCGGGAATTGCCTGGTCTTCGGCTTGGGTGACATTGCCTACCGTGAGGCCCGCGCCGGTGATAGCGGTCTCCGCTTCCGCTTGGCTTTGTCCCGTCACGTCGGGGACGGAAACCGATCCGGGACCGGTGCTGATGACAATATCCACGTTGCTTCCGGGGAGGACTTCGGAATCGGCCACCGGGTCTTGACCCAGGACTTGCCCGGCAGGTACGGAAGAACTGGATTGGGTGCTGCTTTCCCCAAGGCTTAGCCCCGCATTGCTTAGCGCGGTCCCAGCCTCCGCTTCCGTGAGTCCAGCCAGATCGGGCACGGTGGCCAGATTCCCCGTGACGGTAATGCTGACACTATCGGACGGGCTGCTGGTCAGGGTGTCGAGTACCGTTAAGGAAAGCACGTAGAGGCCGGGCTGGTCGGGCACAAAGGTGGGTTGCGCCGTGCCTGCGTTTGCGAGGCTGGAGAGGCTGCCATCGGGCCGGGTGGTGAAGCGCCATTGAAAGCCCAAGGTATCGCCGTCGGCATCGGAGGAGGCGGAGCCGTCCAAGGTCACGGTGGCTCCGAGTATGGCCTGTTGATCAGGACCCGCGCTGGCGGTCGGTGTGGTGTTGGGCGCGGGACAGCCGGGTAGCCAGAGCAGCAGACAAGCAAGGGCAATGGACAGGGTTGCGTTTCGCACGGCGGGTTTCCTTTGATGAGCGTTATAGTAATCACGCCTTGGGTGCCACCTACACGCGCCGTCGGTTCCCGGCGAAGCTTGTGGGTGCGGGTTCTGGGAAATTAACCGGAAGCATTATTGGTGATCGGTGAACGTACGCTGCTAATACCCAAAAGCCCCTCTTTTGCAGGCGGGGCTTTTTACGAAAGTCCGCACCCACAAAGCCGCTTGTTCCTCGCGTCTGTGCAGGCGGCACCCGACCTGGGCTTGCAGGGCACCGAGAGCGTAGTTTCCTTGCACGTTTCTTCGTTGGCTTATGGTCGCCCGTGCCGTGAAGGGCATACGCTACCCGGGGGTTATTTTTCCGAGAACGACGCGCCGTTCGGCACCCGTTGCACAAGGGACATTGGCCGCAGTTCCCATAATGAATTCGTTGCCCAGGATAGCGAAGGCGATGGCTTCGCGGGCATCTGGCGGAATTCCGTATTGATCGCTGGTGAATACCTGAGCATCGCCAAAGGAGCCTGTGAGGCGTTCAAGGAGCGTCTTGTTGTGGGCGCCGCCGCCGCCGATGATGATATGTTCGGCAGGATTGTCGGGCTTGATGAAGCGGTCGTAGGCTTCGATAATGCTTCGGGCGACGGCCTCGGTGACGGTCGCGACGAGATCCTCCAGCGAATGCTCCGAACGGGCCGTCAGCGCATCGCGAAGATAGACCTGCATGCCAAACTCTTCCCGCCCGGTGCTTTTTGGGGGAACTTTGTTAAAGAAGGGATGGTCGAGAAGGTAGTCGAGAAATTCGTCGATGATCATGCCCGCAGCGGCGGCTTTTCCGTCTTTGTCCATCTCATGCATTCCGCTGGTAAGTAAACGCATGGCTCCATCGATGGCCATGTTTCCAGGGCCGGTGTCGAAGGCGCGGATATTGCGGAATTCTGGCGTGACCACCGTGAAATTGGCGATGCCACCAATATTCAGGCAAGCAATGGGCCGTTTTAGCCGGTGAAAAAGCAACCAGTCCGCGTAGGGAACCAGTGGAGCGCCCTGGCCACCGACCGCCATATCGCGCGGTCGAAAGTCGGAGACGACGGGTACGGAACAGTGCTCGGCAATGATGGCCGACTGTCCAATTTGAAGGGTGCCGATCTTTTCACTGGAACTCGGTGGGATGTGGGCGAGGGTGTGACCGTGGGATGCCACGAAATCCACAGTGATGTCCTCGTCATGGGCACGGTCGATCATGGCTTGGGCGGCCTCCGCAAAGCGTGCGCCCAACTCAAAGTCCAGGGAACAGGCATCGTGAATGGAGAGGTGCTCGTCAAGCAGTTTATTTCTCAGCACCGCCGTGTACGGGAACGTCTCGTGGGCGATGAGTTTCATCGCGAGTGCTTTTCCCGTGCCCTTGATGCGGACAAGCGCGGCATCCACACCGTCGCACGAAGTGCCGGACATGAGTCCCACGCAGAAGCGTGCTTGTTTCTTTTGGATAACACGGAGATCCATAGCTATCTTTCCCTGCACGGTCAGTTCACTATTGACAATAAGTCTTGTCTGACTGTAGCACAATAGGGAGAATTGAGCAAACGAAATGGCGACCCGATTTAGACACGAGCGGGTCTTTTTCATTTTGGCCTGAATGGCCTTAACAGAATAGCCCTGGGCGTTTCCCTGGGCTATCCTGTTTTGCCCCTTCGGGGCGACTTCTCCAGTCCGCAGCGTTCTTTCAAAAAGAATCCAATGAAAATCCGGTACGTTGCCCAATTCAAGCGGCCCATCGCGAATCAGTTTTTCGCAGGTCGAAAACAGGTTGGCCGAAGCCGCAGGTGGTGGGCCAGGAGTCCGCCGAGGGTCAGCAGCATGATCAGCCCATTGCCCATCGGGAAGGGCGCTCCCGAAGTTGCGGCACTGCATCCAAAGCCTTTGGCCGCGTTGCCCACGCCGGTAATGGAGGCGGTGATCAGCCCGTTTCCATCCCCGGAGTAGGTGATGGTGGCGGCAAAGCTGGTGG
>JAJRPE010000227.1 GCA_024280935.1 Candidatus Hydrogenedentota bacterium | reverse complement strand
GGTCCCTCTGGTCCCTCTGGTCCCTCTGGTCCCTCTGGTCCCTCTGGTCCCTCTGGTCCCTCTGGTCCCTCTGGTCCCTCTGGTCCCTCTGGTCCCTCTGGTCCCTCTGGTCTCTATGTCGACGTACCGCCGACCTCGCCATCAGTTCTTTGACGCGAGTTGCTCAAGAGCCTCCAGGTATTTCTTTTCCTTCACCAACGCTTCGTTAAGTTCCGTCACGGGAATCTTCGGGCCGACTGCCGAGGTCTGTACCATTACGCCGACCTCCCAGGGCATTTCCCAAATGAAGTCCTCGTCATCCAACACGACACTCTTCATTGATGTCAGGGTGAAAGATATATCCGTCTGATTCATTTCACGCCCGGTCACCACTTTGGGAATCTCAACCCCGTTGTGCTCAAACCACTCCATCACTTCCAAGGCCAACTGCGTGGACCGATCCTTTGCAATGAACTCTATCTTGTCATAGCGTAGAGTCTCCAAGTCTGTGAAGTGAATTTTCAGACGCACAATCCCATCAACTTCTCCCATGGAGACAACGCCGTCGGCATAATGCAGAACTTCCCAAATCATCGTGGGCGACCCGGCCCGCACAAGAATCAGGAGATTCTCGAGGATCCCGCCATAAAGAGGATGTCCTGCCGATGTACCGATTACATAAGAGCCTTCGGCAGTCGGTTCGCCGTCTGTAATCGGACTCATATGCCGAACATTCACCTCGCCATTCCATGAACTCTTCCTTTGTTCTACCCATACTCCTTCTTGCATGGTGTCAAAGGTTGCTCGATAGTGTCCGTTCGCAAAATGGATACCCTTGCACGTTTGCGTCTCATCGTGCACGCTTCGCCTTTTGCCGCCCTCCGAAACAAAGGCGAATTCAATATCGCCAAGCCAATTTGCCCCACGCATCTGGTTAAAGCGCTCAATAATCGCCTTCCCCTCCGCCACGCCGATGGGTTCCGGTTCCTCACGAAATGGCACGACGAATAGCTGCTCCTTCTCACTGGCCCGCACATCGGAGACTTGGTGGTACTTGTCTCCGTCCTGAAAATACATACTGATGATGCCGTCCGGGGCCTCGGCCCAAACAAAGCGGCCCTCTTCGTCCGTCTTTCCCCGCCAACTGCCAAGGTGGACCCCGTTCGGTGCCGAGGCGCTGGCCCGAACGCCAATACCTTCCAGCGGCGTATCATCCCCATTCACGACACGTCCGCGCAATTCACCCGAGGCTTTCATCACGATACGCAGCGGAGCCATGTCTACAGAAACATTCACCGTCTGGGACTGGGCAACATAGCCCGTGGCCTCTATCTTGAGCACCGCCTCACCCGGCCGAATAGGTGCAATCTCAAAGAAGCCCTCGGCATCACTCACGGCAGAACGTCCGGTGGCCCGCATACCGTACTGCCGCCACTTCTCCAACTCGGTAAGGCGCACCCCTTTGATGGGTTCCCCTGCCTCATCCACGACCACGCCCGGCAATCCAATGGGGTCGGCAATGGTTAAGACCGCTGTGCCGCTCTGGAGGGCGGCCACAGGCAAGTCGGCCATCGTGTAGGTCGTGGTTGCGTATTCCCGATGATCGAGAGAGACCCAGAAATCGACCAGTTTTCGGGGGGCCACGTCACAGGTCCACCGCCCCGCTTCATCGGTGGTCACAATGTGGGGTAAGGCCTCTTGGGAATCCCAGTTGTGTCCGCCCAACACGGGAATAGACACGGCCACGCCCGGCACAAGGTCTCCGCCCTCATCCACCACGGTACCGCCAATGACCGAGGCGGCTTCGAGGTCCAAACGCAACGAATCGGGTATTGGGGCATCCCACTGGGCCTCATTGGTAACAAAGCCCTCTGCATAGGCGCGCAATTGATACGCTACCGGACGTTGGGGCAAATAGACTTGGGCTTTGCCGGTGGCATCGGTACGAAAGAAGTAGATCTCTTCGTCTCCACCGCCACTGCTTTCTGCCAGGGAGAAATGCGCATTGGGCAGCGGGCGCCCGCCACCCGTTATCGAGATCGTGACGGGGCGAAGGGTTCCCATGGTGGACGCGACATAGTTTCCCACAGCGGTCCCTTCGAGGTGCCTCATCCCCGTCGGCCCTATCTGAATGGGCAACAGGGCTCCTTGCAGACTGGGGAATTGGGCCAATAGTGCCATGCCCGCGTCCGAGAGATAGGTATCCCGCAGACCAATCTCGGCGAGATTTGGAATCTTCATCAAGGAAGCCAAGCCCGCATCGGTGATATTGTTGTTTTCCAAATTCATCCGCCTCAGGCTCTGGAGGCCCTCCAAGTATTGAAGGCCCGCATCGGAAATGAGTGTGTCCTCGATTCCAAGCTCTTGAAGGTTTTGAAGACCAGCAAGGTACTGCATGCCTTCGTCGGTAACATCAAGCATCCACATGTCCAGTTCGGTCAGAGCGGTCATGTTTCGGATATAGGACAAGCCCCCGTCACCCACTTGCGTTCTGTTTAGAATGAGTGACTGCATTTGCGGCATATCACTGAGGTAACTCATACCATCATCACCCACCGCAGTGCTGTTTAAGTTGAGGCGACGTAACCCCGTCATTCCCGACAAGTACTGCATGCCCTCGTCCGTAATCAGGGTCTCTCGTAGCTCCAACCAGCTAAGGCCCGTCAAGCCCTGTATGTGGGCAATCTGGTCATCTTGAACCGATGTTCCCGTGAGAGACAGACTTTGAATATCATTCGCCCCAAACTCGGACAATGGCGAGAGGTCCGCCGCACCCGCGTCGTTCACCCGAAAGTGTACCGATGCCCCATCCGGCACGGACACCGCGCCCCGCGCTTCGACACTCTCACCGTTAATTCGTAGCGTGCCCATGGAGTAGTCCTCTGGAAAATGGAGAACACGCCCCGTCGCCGGCTCACTGTTGGAGGCGTTCAGCGCGGCGGGCGTTGTCGTCAGCGCGGCCACCGGGGTCAAGACATTTGGCGCGGCCTTCGCCGAACCCAAATCGGATCCCAGCAAGGCCACCAGCACCAGCGCCGCCAAGGCACGGTGCCAGATGCGCAACCGCGCCGGACGGGACAGCGGATCCGCCAACAAGGTTTCGATGCGCCGCCCGATATGGGTCCGGCTGGCAAAGAGGCCCGTGGACATCAAGGGCCGTTGACGCTTGCCTATCATCCCCAGCAATTCGCAGAGTTCCTGCGCATACCCCACGGCATCCTCCTCCGTCTGGAGCAAGGAACGATCACAGGCGAGTTCCGCCGCTTCCTCCCACCGCTTACCGGCCCACCAGACACAGGGGTGAAAAAAGAAGAGGGCCTGGGTCACCAGACGGAGCATCTGCCCCAGCGTGTCGCCGTGACGCCAGTGGGTCAATTCGTGGCGCAAGGTCCAGGACCATTGTTCCCTGGTGCCGTCGGACTCCAACCAGTGGGGAATGAGAATCACCGGACGGAGCACCCCCACAATTGCGGGCGACTCCAAATCACGCGTCACGCGCAGGGCGGGCCTCCACCAGGTATTGAGCGCGGCGGCCTCCGCTTCATACTGAGCCATCAACTCCGGTACAGGCGCTTTTGCCCGCTTGAGCAACGAATACAGCCGCCAACGCTGGAGGGCCAGATAACCCAACATCAGGAATACCCCGCCAAGCCAGGCAAGAGAGAGTCCTTCGACCAGGGAGAGTCTTTTCCACCACGGGGGCACGGCCTGGCTGGCAATCACGGCGGGCGCAATACCCGGAGGCGGGGCCATCAAGGACTTAATGTCCTGCAGGGGCGGGTTGGCCGTTTGTGCTACGGCGACAGGATGTTCCGCCTCGCGCAGGGCGGGCCGATAAACATTCGCCGATGAAACCGCGATGGGTGCCGCCGCCGGGAGTGCATCCTGCCAGAGCGACACGTCGATGGGCGCCCGCATGGCAGCACCCACGATAACATTGAGAATGATAAACAGCCACAACAAGGATTGCAGTCGATAGGTTCGGAGGAGTTTTATCTTCACGGCCAGGGCCAGCAGCGGCACCAGCACCAACAACTCCAGGCTGACAAAAAAGGCTCGGCCCAGCAGTGGGGAGTCCTCAAACAACGCGCTCAGCATAATCCCAAAATCGCCCATCTCAATTGCCCTTCTTTTGTCGTTCTTCGATCAACTTCCGCAATGCTTCCAAGTCTTCATCGCTCAGCTTTTCCTCTTTGATGAGGTAGGAAAAGACCTGGCGAGGCGAGCCACCAAAGAAGCCCGACACCAGATCCCGCAGGGTTCGCCTCCCCACTTTCTCCCGGCTAACCGCCGGTTTCAGACGGTGCTGCCGCTCGATGGTGGGCACCAATTCGATATAGCCCTTCTTGCGCAGATTGGCCAATACCGTCCGAATCGTGGTTTCCGCCAGTTGCTCGGATTTATTGTGTTCGCTTATAACAGCCGCAGAACTGCACTCACCGAGATTCCAGACAATGCCCATAATTCGTTGTTCCAAGCGCGACAGGGGCGGAAGCTCCTTCGCTGCATCTCTTTTTCTTCCAACCATGGATGATACCTTTACATGGGTCGTTTTATACTATGACTTATAATCTCGACTATCTTTATAGTCTATATGGAAGCGTAAGTCAAGAACTTTCTTCAGGGCGGCTGGCCTGGGAGCGCTGGCGTCTCGCCGGCAAGGCAGCGAGGTGTGACCAAGGTCAGCGGTGTGCGTTGGGCGAGCGAGGGAAGGTTTTGGTAACGATACGGATGACATCGTGGTGGACAACCGCTTCAACACGTGTTTCACGTACCTTCGGCACGCGAGGCCGACGAGACGCCAGCGCTCCCAGGGCGGCGGAAATTATCCTTGCGGTTCCTGAGAGACCCTACGGCTGTGCGGGCTTGGGGTATTTCTCCACCATGCCCAGGATGGAACCAATTAATATCGGTCCCGTGCCTTCGCCGAGACTGGTCTCGGTGACGTAGTCGTAGCGCTTGAAGCTGCTGAAGTCCACCCGGCTCAGGATATAACCGAAGGCATCGTTGGTCAGCCCCAGGAGGAAGGGGTGCTCGGTGGGCATCTTGCGTTTCAGGTAGTACCCAATGTTCGGCAGGGCCTCGCCGGGGATATTCACCAACTGCGCGGTGCCGATATTCAGCAGATTCATCTGCGTGGAAATAGTATCCCCTTCAGACACGCTGCTGTAGTCCAGCCCGGAGTGCCCGAACAACTGCTTGATAAGGGGGCTCGTAATGGGAAAACGCAATCGCTCGGCGGCACAAAACACCTTCGGGTCCGATTGGATCGGCGCGTCGGAAACTATCCGCAACGCTTCGTCGGCGAGAGGGTTGCCAATGCGAATACACTCCTGCCACATGGCCTCGGTCGTGTCGGGCACATCACGATTGTCGGCGGTCACCATACCGCCCTGGGCGCCATTCATGAAGAGGGCCATGCCCCCGGTCTTTTCTTCGATGCGCTCATAGAGGGGACCACAAAAATCCGGGCTGAGCATGCCCCGGCTCGTGCCGAGCACTTCGGGGTGGCTGGCGTAATTCACCAGGGTGGCAATCACCTTCTCCGAGTCAGGCGTAAGGGCTTGGATAACGCCACAGCGGGGATCATAGAGTTGGGGCGCGTAGTAGTTGAAGGCAATCTTTCCCTTGGCCTCACCCACGTTAATCTTCAACACCGCAGGTTCCAGCTTCGACACGGCCTCGTTGATGGCCGCCGCCGTCTGGTCGATTACCCAAGCGATGTAGTCCATGTCGCCACTGTGCCCGCCCTTGCCGTCGGGAAAGGCATACATGTCGGGGGCGCTGTGGGTGTGGCTCGCGCCAATCAGGATGTTCGTTCCGGGGATGCCCTTTACCTTGGCCCGAATTTGATCGCCAAGGACGCCGGGAAAACCCAAGTAATCCACACCAACGAGTGCGATACGGGTGTCCCCATCCTCAAAGACCATGGCCCGCGCAAAGAGATCGCCGCGCTTGCCGATAGCGGGGTCGGGTTCCCCCACACCGCCAGAAAGGGGCATAAGTTTTTCCGGGGTCAAGACCCGCAGCGCTGCCCCCACGCGAAGTGCATCGGCGGATGAGGCAAATACGGTGAGCAGTAACGCCGTGATCAAGATTCGAGACAAATATGCTTTCATGATTCAG
>JAJRPE010000226.1 GCA_024280935.1 Candidatus Hydrogenedentota bacterium | reverse complement strand
GAAAACTCGACCGCCAGCACCAGAACGCCGCACCCGTCAAAAACATATACCTCTACCCCCTACACAAACACTTCCGACAAACCCTTCAAGCACAAGGCTAGCCTCTGATGCCCGTGTGGGTTAAACGAATGTTTACCATCTTGGCAGAGAGAGCCTCCACCGTAAGTCCTTGTATACCAACAAGGGCGAATATTCAGGAACCACAACAGTATTTTTAGTTTGCGGGTTCGCCATCAAAGTTGTCGCAAAACCCACTTGTTTGGACTTTCATGACCTACCCGAAAGTCCTGGGTCAGCACACTGGCTCCCTCCACCCCTAAACCATCTTGGGGTGGAGGGATTAGTCGTCTCTATTTCTTATTCCTGAAACCCAGCAGCGTCATCAGGGCTATCCCAAGCAGGAAGAAGTCGCCCAAGGCATTTTTCATGGCCTTTACGAAGTCGGCCTTACTCGGCGGGCAACCACCCGATGTTCCACCTTCGCCTTCACCCTCGCCCTCGCCCTCGCCCTCGCCCTCGCCCTCGCCCTCGCCCTCGCCTTCACCTTCACCTTCACCTTCACCTTCACCTTCACCTTCACCTTCACCTTCACCTTCACCTTCACCTTCACCTTCACCTTCACCTTCGCCCTCGCCCGAAAGGGCGGTAACCGCTGTTAGCAAGTCAACTGCGCTGCCAGGCACTGCCGTAGCGCCGGCAGCGGGGGTTTGGCTGAGCACGGTCCCAATGGGAACGGTGGTATTAATCTCCTCTGTGATGACACCTGAAACCAACAGCGCATTTTCCAGCGCTGTCTGGGCATCGGCAAGAACTTGGCTTGTAACATCCGGCACGGTAGTTTCCGGCGGAGCCAGGGAAATGTCGATGGACGCCAAGGCATCGCCAGAAGCCACGGTGACGACCGTGCCCCTTCCTGCCGAGAACGCCAGACCATGGTAGGTTCTTGTAAATGCCTGGCTCGCGGTCGGGTCGGCCCGAACGACATAGCTTCCAGCGGGCAGCCCCGTCAACACGTAGGTCCCGTCCGCGCCCGTCGTTATCGTTTGCTCAAGTTTGACCAGACTGGGGCTTTCAAGGATATCAATGTCCATGCCTCCAACAGGTGAAGCATCCGCATAGGCTGTCACCGTGCCAGCTATCGAGGCTGCGGTGGCAAGGGAGAAATTAATATCGAGCGAACTCGTTGCCGCAACAACATTCAGCCGGTCGGCAGAGGCCAGCGCACGCTGCTGATTGTAGTAGAGCCGCTCAAGCGCTTGAACGTCCGTCGGATCGGCCCGGAGAATATAGTCCCCGGCGGCCAAGTTGGGGAATGCGTAGGTGCCGTCGGCCAACGTTTTTGCACCCTGGCGGAGTCTCACCGACGTGGCTGCGTCAAAAAGGTCAAGGTCGATATCCGCGAGGGGCGCGCCCAGCGTATCCGCGACCAGGCCTTCAATCCGACCGGCCTGTCCCAGGGCAAAATTAACACCGGAGGTGTCTGCACCTGCGGCTACGGTAATGGCATCGGCCAGGTTGAGATCTGTTTTTTGGGCATAAGACTGGGTCGCATAACTCACATCGTCCGCCCGAAGAAAATAGTCGCCGGGGGGCAAGGGGCCAATTTGATAGACACCGTTGATGTCCGTTTTCGCGTTGGCATCGATGCGGGAACCCGTGCTGTCAAAACAGTCGAGGTCGATGAGGGCCAATAATGCGGCGGTGCCCGCATCGGTAATCGTGCCACTGATGGTGCCGCCCATGGGCAAGGCGAAATCCACACCCAGGGTCGCCTGCCCATCCGCGACATTGATGAGCGTGCCGTCTGACCGGCTGAGGACGTTCGGATAGTATACCAGTGGATAACCTTGCGCGATAGTAGGATCTACCCGAAGGGTGTAGGTGCCCACGGGAATCACACCGGTGCGGAAGTGACCGGTTGCGTCGGTAAGGGCAAAGGCGGGAACCCGTGCGCCGAGTTGATCGTAAATATCAAGATCCAGGCCAACCAAAGGCGCACCCGTAGCCGCATCGGTGACCGTGCCCTCAATGACACCACCGGGTTCAATCATGACATCCAGGTTGCTTACATTCGCGGCAACGACGATGGGTGTGGCCAAGGACAATAACGTCTGGTCGTCGTAGTAGGTTCGGGCAAAGAACTGGCCGAGTGCGAAATCGGGATCCAGCCGGAGGAAATAATTGCCTGGCCGCAAGGCGCCAAGTATGTATGTGCCATCCGTAGCGCTGTTGCCGCCGTACTGGGATAAAAACACGCCGTTTCCGTCAAAGAGATCCAAGCCGATAGCCGGGACACCCTGGCCGGTCACGGTAGAAAGAATAGTGCCTGAAAGCGTGTAACCTACGGGAAGCGCAAAGTCGATGTTGGGGGTGGCCTGTCCCGCAGTAACCGTGATGGGCACGGCCAGCGACGATGCATTGACATCGGGATAGTAGGTCACCGGGTAACCTTGCGCCAGGTCGGGGTCGATTCGGAGCACGTAATCCCCTGCCGGAACGGGGCCTATTTCAAAGCTTCCGTCGATTCCGGTCCGTCCGCCCTGAGGCACGAGCTTGCCCAGCGCGTCGTAAAGATCCAAATCCATATCGGCAAGGGAAGCGCTCGTCCCTACATCGGTAGCCACACCCGTGATGGTCCCCCCGGCGGAAAGAGCAATGTCAATGCCGGTAACGTCACTTCCCGCAACGGTAACCGGCGTGGAAGAGGCGCGGTCCGACGTTCCCCCGAAGTAACTCAGCACAAGAAAGGATGTGGCGAGTGGGTCGGCTTTTACATAATACTGGCCCGGCGGCAGAACGCCAAAACTGTAGGCGCCGCTCCCGTCGGTGGTGCCGGGAAATCCGCTGAGGAATTCGCCGGAAATGTCATAAAGATCCATGTCATTATTCGGGACGGGCAGTCCCGTGCCCGATACCGTCACGGTACCGCGAATGGACACCCCCGTCGCCAGGGAAAAGTTAATTCCCGTCACGGCTTGTCCGGCGCCCACGGTAATAATGGTCGCCTGGCTGCGCAGGAAGGCCGGGCCGTGGTATTGGTCCACATAGCCTTGGGCCTCCGTAGCGTCCGCCCGGATAGAATAGCCGCCGGGTCCGGGCAAGGTGAGGGTGTACGCGCCCGACACATCCGAGCGGGCACCCGTCACGGCCACGCTTTTTCCCAACGTGTCGAACACGTCCAGATCGATAGCGTCCAAGGGCGTTCCACCGGCCGCTTCGGTTATTACGCCCGAGATGGTTTCTTGCCCTACCGCGCTGCCTGCGACCAGGAAAAAGGCAATCAGCGTCCAAAGCATTGTCATTCGCGATATCCACATCCGTATCATTGACCATCCTCCTCAAGAGTTTTCATCATTTCTGAAGACGCCCGGTTACCACCGTCGTTGCTATCTGCACGCGCCTTAAAGATCGTATCGCCACACAATTGGTTCAACAAGTCCGTTTGCTCAACAATCTCCAGATGAAGACGAATGGCCTCATCCGGGGAGAATTCCTTGCCATGAAGGCGCTCATCAAGGAGAAGTTGCAGACGCCCGTAATACAGCTCGATCACGCTCTGAATCAGGTCGTTGCGGTATCTCGAACGACGTCGCGCCTCTTCGCTGAGATCCAGTTGATCCCCGCTGAAAAGCAGTTCCCGCAAGTCCCAACGCACCTCGATTTCGGCCTGGTCAAGATTCTTTATTTCTTCATCCCGCCGAAGGTCGCCCACCCTGGTGATTCCGAATCGGTCGGTATTGCGGATCAGGCCATAGCGCCGAAGGCCATCATCGCGTCTCCCCACGCTCACGGATAAGCGGGGCAACCAGTTTCGCCGGCGCACATTGCGCCGCCAGGAATCCATGTCCTTCGCGTCGTAACCTGCATAGTCCAGCGCCGCGGCCACGGCTACTCGGGCGGACGGTTCGCTTCCTGCGACATCGTCTACGACGGCCATGGCCATCGCACGCGGTTCGTCCTGTGCCGCAGCAGCAACCGCCGCGATCTCCGCTTCAGCAAAGCGTTCCGCGCCGAGGTGCTCTTTCAGTTTATTCGAGAAGGGTCCGAAGCCCCCGTCCAGGCGCATGAGCTGGCCCCCCTCGCTCCAGTAAATAGCAGAAGCCTGGCGGGGGTGGGCGGATAAATTCCGTATCGTTTTCTTCGTTTCATGGATCGCCACCGGAGCACGTGCAGGTTCCTGAAGGGAAGACACGTAAATCCTGTTATCTGCGGCGAACCAGAGCACGCCCCGGCCTTCGGAATCCACGGCCATCATGCGGGGAGACTGGGCCAGGGAGAGCGGCTCCTGAAAAAAACGGGTGGGGCTGTTGAGGTCAAAGGCGCGTATGAGCCAGGTATCTTCCATGGCGGTGGCGGAAACAGCCAATGAGGAAGCGTCCGCAAGCATGGAAATGTTCGACGAAGGCAAGGTGTATCGTTGCCAGCGGCTTCCGGCATCCACGCTAAGGTACAGGCCATCGGCGGTAGCCACCAAGGCAATGGGCCGCACCCCGCCGCTCCAGGCCAGTCCCGAGATACGAACATCCTTCCAAGGCGTTTGCAGGCGGGTCCAACGCTCGCCGTAGTCGCGGGTACGCCATAGCGTGTCTTGCGTCGCCAGGAGGGCCTCCTCGCGATTGACGGGATTCACCCGGAGATTCACGACGGGGTCGCCCCGGTAGCCAACGGGGACCGACTCCACCCACGTTTCACCTTTGTCGCCGGTTCGCGATACGCCGTCGGTGTGGGCTACATAGAGCACCTTGGAAGACTTCGCATAGCCTTCCACCGCCAATACGCGGCTCAGGCCCGGCAGCAGACGGAATACGGGCGTCCACCCGTCTCCCTTGGCGTCATAGGCATAGAGCGTGCTGTCGGTGGATACAAAGGGCTTATCGGACCGCGTCGGCGCGATAAAAAGGGCGACTATTTCCTCGTCCAAAGACGGTCCGACCCGCACGGCCTTTCCTTCCGTACTCCAGCCCGGAAACGTCCCGGCACCACACAGCAGAAGCAAGGCCATGGCGGCAACGTTCCTCCTTCGCCATCTTCCATTACGAGCACACACTCTCATGATTTCAGTTCCTCTCCGTTGCGAACCTTCTTCAGTTCTTTCACGGCCTCCAGGGCATTTTTGTAATCGGGCTTAATAGACAGCGCCTTCTGGAAGCACTTCCCGGCCTCATCCAAGCGTCCGAGATATAGGTAGGCGTAGCCCTGATTCAACCAGGCCTTTTCATAATCGGGATCCAGGGCAATCGCCTGGCCGTAGGCGTCGGCCGCCGCCTCAAAGCGTTTCAGGCGGCGCAGCGCCAGGCCCAGGTTGTAACACTGGACCCGCGACGGTTTGAGTTCGATGGCTTTGCGGTAGTACTGGACCGCAAGTTCATCATCCTTCGCCCTGGCGGCCCATTTGGCCGCTGATTTATAGATGTCGGCGTTGCTGGCCCCGGCGGCGGCGGCTTTCACATAGATGTCTGCGACCTCCTCTTCGCGTCCGAGCTTCTTGAGGTAACGCGCCAGGTAGAGCGCCGCTTTGGTTTCTCCCGGCGAGACCTCGAAGGCGCGGCGCATGGCCGCTTCCGCATTCGAGTAGTCATCGAGCCGGGCGTGGGCAATCCCAAGGTTAAACCAGCCTGCGTAGTGATCCGGCGCTTGCCTGGTAACTTCAGAAAGGACTTCCACAGCCTGGGGATAGCGGTCAGCGCGCAATTCAGCCAGGCCGAGATTGTAGCGCGCCTTCACATAATCACCATCGCTTTCGAGAGCCTTGCGAAACAGCGTGGCCGCCTCGTCCAAACGCCCTTCACGAAGACGTCGGCTGCCCAGGTTGTAGGCCGCCTCGGGGCTTGCATCCGAGAGCAGGGCCACCCGCTCGTAGAGCTTCGTGGCCTCCGCGTCCTTGCCGGCTTTGGTCAACAAGATGGCCAGGTTATACCCTGCCTCAGTGTAATCCGTGCGAAACTGAAAGGCCTTTCGGTAATACGTAATAGCCTCCTCCAGCCGCCCGCCGTCACTCGCGATTTTTCCCAGCATGTAGTGGGCTTCCGGATGTTTCGCGTCGCAGGCAACCGCTTTGGAAAACCAGTCGCCCGCCTCATCAAGGCGATCTTCCCGATAGGCGATAACACCCAGGTTGAACGCCGGGGCCGCGTAGTCCGCCTGGAGTGAAAATGCCTTCTCGTATTCTTCCACCGCTTCCGCCATGCGCTCCTGGTCGCTCGCGATTTTTCCCAGCATATAGTGGGCTTCCGCGTGCGCTGGATCGGCTTCCACGGCTCGGTGGAAGTATTCGCTGGCTGCGTCGGCCTGGCCGTCTTTGTAGGCGATAAGCCCCAGGTTAAACGCGGCCGCCGCATAATTGGGATCCAGCTCCAGGGCGGTCGTGTAATGGGCGGATGCTTCCTCGCTTGACCCGGCATCACTCAACGTTTTTCCCAGCATGTAGTGGGCTTCGGCGTAGGCGCTCTTGGCCGCTACGGCCTTGAGAAACCATTGCTGCGCTTCTTCCTTCCGGTTGGCGCGATACGCCAGGACACCCAGGTTGAAGGCCGGCTCCGCATAGTCCGGCTGTAAATCCAGGGCGGCCTCGTAGCGGGTGCTAGCCTCTTCAAAGTTCTCTTGGCGGCTGGCTATCTTGCCCAACATATAGTGGGCTTCCGCATACTCCCCATCGATAGACAGGGCACGCTCAAACCAAGTCCTGGCTTCCGGGGTGCGTTCATCGCGATATGCCGCAAGACCGAGGTTAAACGCGGGGGGCGCGTACGCGGTGTCGGCCTCCAGGGACCGCTCAAACGCCTGGATAGCGCCCGCCGTGTCCCCCCCCTCAGAACGAAGCACCCCCAGGTTGTTCAGGGCTTCCGCATGGGGCGGCTCGACCTGTTCAAGCCGGGCATAGATCGCCAGAGCCTCTTCTTTCTTGCCGCTCTTGGCCAAGTTCAAGGCCAGGTTAAAGGCTGCCTCAGTATACCCATCCTCGATAGCATAGGCTCTTCGATACGATTCGATGGCTTCGGGCAGGTTCCCTTGCTCGGTGGAAGATTTCCCGCGCATATACCAAGCTTCGGCGTGACCCGGATCCTGGTCGGTAGTTTTTGAAAACCAGTCATGGGCCTCGGCCATACGGCCCGCATGGAAAGACGCCAGTCCCAAATTGAAGGCGGCGGGCGCATATGCGGGCTCCAGTTCAAGTACTTTCTTAAAATAAGGGACTGCCTGCTCCCGCCCTTCCTGCTCCAAGGCCAAAAGACCCTGGTTCCATGGGATTCGATAGTTGGCCTTGTCCAGCGCCCCAGCCCGTTCCAAAGAACGCTGCGCCTTTTCCTTGAGGCCCAGCTTCATGTAGGCCACCCCGAGGTTCATGTGCGCCGGAGCAAAGGCCTGGTTCATCGTGATGGCCTTTTCGTAATGCTTAACGGCCTCCTCCCACTGGGCACGGGCGGCGGCGATTACGCCGAGATTGTAGCGGGCCTTGAAGAAGCGGGCGCTCCGCGAAATTTTCAGGGTCTTTCGATAGACCTTTTCAGCATCATCCAGACGCTCCAATCCTTGCAGCAGTACGCCCAGATTGTAGTAGGCCTCCCCGTAGGCTGGATTGATGTCCAGCGCCCGGCGATAGGCTGCCTCCGCATCTTCAGAGCGACCGAGCCTGGCCAGGGCGCTACCCAAATTGAACGCCGCCTTGAAATGACCGGAGTCCACGCTGAGGGCCTTTTCAAAACACCCCGCTGCCTCCTCCGCCTTGTCCTGGCGCACGAGACAGATCCCCAAATCATTCCAATACCCGGCGTTGTTTTCGTCTTCGCCGGTCAGCGTATGCAACAGGCTCTCCGCCTGCGCCCAGCCCTCGGAATCCATGGCGTTACGCGCCTGTACATAGCGCGGGTCGAGATCCGCCCTGTCCTCCCCCAAGTCCTCTCCGGCGTATGCTGCCGGACTTTGCGGAGAATCCGTCCTATCCTGTTTAGCGCCCGGCCCGCAAGAAGCCATGCACACCGCTATGGCGGCGCACACCACGGCACCTCGGAAGCGGCAGAGCCACAACCAAGATTTATGCTCCTTGTTACTCGCCGCCTGAAGATATTCTTGTTTTTTTTTGCGGCTTTTCCAGATTAAGGCATTAAACAATCGTGTTCTCATACCCATCCTTTTCCAGTGGCGGGCCACAACCAAGATCGGTGGTCCTTGTCATCCGTCGCCTGAGAATCTTCTTCTTCTTCTTCTTCTTCTTCTTCTTGTAGCAGTTTTTACAAATTGAGGCACTACGTTTCTTCCGGGACCTTACCCGGAAGAAGTGGCACCTGCGGTGCAGCGGGCGAATCCGCGTACAATCGCTACAACCATGTCGCATGAGTGACGCGCCCCGAAGGGGACCCACAGGTTAGCCCAGGGCTAACCTGTTAAAGCCTTTCAGGCTAAGAATAGCGTCACCAAACTCCTGATTTTTTGTCGATAACAGGCGCAAAAGCGCTTAATTCATGACGCATGCTCAAGTACGCTCCCGAGGCCGATCCGGTTGGCTATCTGGATGGCAAGGCCCGGCCGGGCGTTTACTTCGATAACACAGGGGCCGCGCCTCTCGTCCAACATCAGGTCCACACCCATATAACCAAGGGGAATGGCTTTGGCGCAGTCCGCAGCCATGCGAACACAATCTGCAAGGCCCTCGACATCGCGCCCGGTCACCTCGTCGCCGGTATCCGGGTGCCGTTCAATGCTCCGGTCCTTCCATATTCCATAGGTGCTTTTTTGCGTGCGCAAGTCAACACCCAGTCCCACGCCGCCTTGGTGCAGGTTGGCACGTCCTTCCGAAGCAAGGGTGGGCAGACGGGCCATGGCCAGAATCGGCACGCCCTTGTGTACGACAATGCGCAGGTCCGGCGCGCCGGGGAGTCCGGGAAGAATCCACGACCGGCTGGGCCGGAGGCGATCCTCCAGCAAGGCGCAATCCGATGGCCGCCCATAGGTATACTCTCCACTGGTAATCGTAGCCACCAGGAAGCGAAAATCCTGCAGGGACATCACGCTTCCATCGGCGCGAACAAGGCCATCGTCGCGAACCTCCATAAAAATATTGACCCCCCGCCCTTGCGTGCCCTGAGAAGGCTTCACCACCACCCCGTGCGCACGATCCTCCAGGCCCGCCAACACACCCTCGACGGCGTGGGGATAATGGATCACCGCGACTTCTTTCGCCACAGGAACCCCCTGAGCCTGGAGCAGACGCTTGCTCGCCACCTTGTCATTGGCCAACGCGATATCCCGAGCCGTATTGAGACGGCGTACCAATTCGCGGTTGCGGCGGTTCAGACCATAAATTGAGTCGAAAATACTACGCCCCATGATGACCGCCCCCCGCAGCAGATTCATTTCCCTCTGATCGCAGCAATTCCCGGAACCGATAATATTCCATCAAGCGCATGCCCGTCCATGATCCCAGGATAAGGTTGATGCCGATATTGGCCAACAACAATTCCGGGAACGCCACAATGATAATCTGGAGAAACTCCAACTCATACACAAAGAAACAGGCGGCCGCCACGAAAAAAGTCGCCGCCATGCGTTGCATGGCCGCCTTCAATCCATCCTCAAGAACCGTTTGGGCAAAGCGTTCACAGGTGAGTGAAAGGATGGCCATGGGAAAGAGGCTCACTGCGGCACCCGTGCTGTAACCGAGCTTGAGACAGACCACCGACAACGCCATAATGCTCATCACCACCAACGTGATCATAATCACAAGGCGCGGCACATGGAGCAGGCGCATCCGCATCAGAATCACGTCTACCGAAGCACAGACCACAATGACGATAAGAAAGAAAAGCGCCCCCAAAACCAGGCCGGTATCTCGAAAAGACACGGCAATCAAGGCGGGCATGAAGGTTCCGAAGGGTAATACACCGATGAGGTTGCGTGCGAAAGCAACCACGGTGGCACCGATGGGGATCATGAGAATGATCATGATCAGCTCAAGGGAAATATGATAATCCTTGAGTGACGTCCAAACGCTCAGGATGTTCATGGGATTATTGGCGTTGGTGAACACGGCTTGTTCGCGATGGCTGAGTTGGTGCTGGATCACGAAGCGCCAGTCAAAACCAATGTGCTTGGTATGCACGAAAACCGCCTTGTCGCCTTTGGCCAGCTCCAGGTAGTGGGCGGGGATTTCCGCAAAATAACCGTTGGTTGGGCAAAACGGCACCCAGGCATCGCCAATGCGAACCAGGGTCCACGCATGGGTTGTGCGCTTGCGGTTCTTTTGGAGAATCAGGCCGTTGGCCATGCGTGCGGGAATGCCCCGGGCGCGCAGCAGGGCCACCATCAGCCGGTTCTTTCCATTGCACGAGGCCTCAACAAGCCGCAGCGCCGTAAGCGCATCGGTCGGCCCTTTCACCGTTTTATACGCTATCGTGCTGTAGCAGAAGTTGTAGATATTGCGCATGGCCGTCTCAATATCCATACCCTCGGGCGCCAGGGCATAGGCCTGCTGTACAATCTCCGATGCGTCGGCCTGAATTCGCTCGGTCGGTTCCAGGTAGGGCCGAAGGAACTCCGCCACCTCCGTGGGAATGGCCTTGTCTTTGGGAAGGGGATAGCTTTGTGCTTCCGTCTGCGCAAAAAACGTGTAGCTGATCGTGTATTCGCCCGCCAGGTCCTTTCCCTGCCACCGGGCGACGCGATTCGGGGATATCGTGTACTTGAAGTCTCCGCCCGAGGATTCCCGTTCATATTTGATCGTTTGGCGATCCGACTGGATGGGCAGTGTCACGCGGAGGTTGCAATCCTGGCCAT
The DNA here is from genome assembly GCA_024280935.1 of Candidatus Hydrogenedentota bacterium. Classification (GTDB taxonomy): domain Bacteria; phylum Hydrogenedentota; class Hydrogenedentia; order Hydrogenedentales; family JAEUWI01; genus JAEUWI01. Next base: position 3,785 of record JAJRPE010000226.1, on the reverse strand, counting down.
TCCCAGTCACGGTCATGATGAGCTGGATAAAGTAACCATCCTCCGGCTTGATGGTGGTCATGGAATACCCCAGCCCATAGATCTTATAAAGGATGATGGCGGCGGTGATAAGAAAAACCACGCCCGCCGAAATCAACTCAAGCCGTCCGAAACGTTTCATAAATCAGTTTCCTCGGTTTCTTCGATTGCACCAGGGCCTCCCTTTTCAGGTCGACGGACACCAGAACGGAAAAAGACCAGGCCCATGGCGGCGATCACCAAAACGCCGCCGCCGTTGGAAGCCTGGGACGAATCGCCCCCGGTCATTTGGCACCCCCCCTTGGGCCAAGTCCCCGCCAGGCCGCGCTCCTGGAGCGATATGTCCGCACCCTCAATCGTGTCTCCGGCCAACAAGGTCACCAGGGCCGCCTGGCCGCTGCCGGTGGCATCCCCGTAGAATGTTGCCGTCAAAACATCGGTGCCCCGCGAAGGCGATGCTCGGAGCAAGAATTCACCGGGTGGGATTAAAGTGATACGGAACATTCCGTCTTCATCGGTGGTGTCGCCTCGGGACAAGGGCACAAGGCTTTCCGCCATGAGGACGGCCACGGCGGCTTTTGGCACGGCCTGGCCTGTTCTTCCGTCGACAACGCGGCCCTGAATTGAAGCCGGGGCCTCCAATTGAAAATTTACCGCCACTGCGGCGGGGTCGGCAGCAACCTGCACCGCATTCGCCAACGCCTTGACGCGGGCCTCCTCGTAATAGATAGAAGCGAAGCCCTGGGAAATAAGGGGATCGCATTGCACCTTGTACGTTCCCGGCGGGAGACTCCCGAAAACAAAGGGACCGTCCGCATCCGAAACCGCCCCAAATCGCAGCCGTATCCCCGTATCGGCCTCAAAGAGATCAAGATCGATCTTGAACAGGGGCCGCCCGTCGCGGTCCGTTATCTTTCCTGCGATCCGGCCGCTGGCCTCCAGCAGAAAGTCGACACCCGTACGCTCCTCTCCGGGAAAGACCGCCACCGGATCTGCGATGTGGAGATCGAGCCGATCTTCAAAAAACTGTTGGGCAAAGCCGGAGTCTGTGGACGGATCGGCACGGACATAATAGATGCCTGGCAGTAGCGGTCCCACCGAGTAGGCCCCATCGGCTTCGCTCAGCGCCGTTACCGCAACACGCCTCCCGGACCCGTCAAAGAAATCGAGATCAACGCCGGACAGCCCGTTCCCTGTTCCTGCCTCCCGAATTACGCCGCGAATGAAGCCCCCCCGAGGCACGTCAAAGTCCAGGGCCGTGCTCGTTTCACCAGCCCCGACCGACAACAACGCCGCGCCGCCCTGCGTTACACTGTCCCCCTGGTATACGACCGGATAACCGCTGGCTTTGTCCGGGTCAATGCGAAGCCGATAGTTTCCCGGCGGGAGCGGCCCGAGGAGATATTGGCCTGAGAGATCCGTGCGGACCGTTTGCTCAAGGCGCGTCCCCGCAGTGTCAAAAAGGTCGAGATCGACATTGATAAGGGGACTTCCACTCGCCGCGCCGCGCGCCGACCCTGCGATGAATCCGCCCATAAGCAAACGGAAGGGCGCTAACGAACGCTGCTGTCCGGCTTCAACGGAGATAGGCTCGGCACTCTCGAAACGAAAGGCGCCCGGATGGTACACGCGCACCAGGCCGGACGCGGGTACGGGGTCCGCTCGAAGAACATAATATCCGGGCAACAGTGCGCCAAGTTCGAAGTTCCCATCGAGATCCGTTTTTGCATTCTGCTCGACCCGGCCTCCGCTTGCATCAAAGACATCCAAGTCGATCTCCGCAAGGGGAGCGCCGTCCGATGCCGCCACTATCTGACCTGCAATCGTTCCGCCCGTAGGAATTACGATGTCTACCCCATCCAGGTATGCACTGCCCAGCGTAATCCGTGTCGCTTCTTCCTTGCGATGCACGCCGCCGAAATACGTCCGAACAAAGCGTTGTGCGGGTGTCGGCTTGGGGTCGGCCCGAACCAGGTATTCACCCGGGGGCAGCCCGCCGAAAGCGTAGAATCCGCTCGCATCGGTCGTCGCCGGGTAGCCCGTGAGCACCTCCCCGCCCGCCGACAAGAGGTCCATATCGATCCCGGCGACAGGAAGCCGCCCATCTTCTGACGTGACCACGCCCGCCAACTCCACGCCGGGATACAGCGTAAAATCGATACCGCCTCGTGTTTCCCCGGAATTTACTTGAATGGGGTCGGCCTGGCTGGGCAGGAACTTGCCGTTGAAATACTGGTCTACAAAGCCTTCCGCCCTGGTCGCATCGGCCCGCACGGTATACACCCCAGGGCCGGGCAGGACAATCACGTATTCCCCGGCAATTCCCGAAATGGCCGTCACGCCCGCCTGGAAACCGTCCGTCTCGCTGAAAACATCAATGTCGATCCCCCGAATCGGAAGCCCCGTCTGCCCGTTGAACACCTGCCCCGCAATTGTTTCGGCACCCCTTGCGGTTGGCGCAGCCAGCAGCGCAAGCGCCGCCCCGAAAAACGCCACCCTGCGGCCAAACCGCTGTCCAACTGCATTCCCCATTCAGGCAAACTCCAGCAAAGGTCTTTTTAACGGTACGCACGCCAAACCCACGCAAAGCAAAAAAGCCATCACGTTGAATTCCGCATACACTGTTCGCCAACGACGGTACCGCAGTGGTTTCCTTCCCACTCAGAAGCAGGAACACACCTGACGATCTCGTCGTCCAAGCACCCTGCACTGGCGTAGTTTAAGAATACCACAATAAGCGCCGCAGCGGGTCAAAAAAATCATTATCGCCCGCATTAAATCGTACTCGTTGACATCACTACCTTATGCTCTCAATCGCGTAGGGTGTTTGGATGATTATATTCGTCAAAAAATGCTGTTGTTGGTTCTTTGTAAAGCTCAATAGCGTCGGAAATTTGACCGCTGAGAATATCGCGTTGCGTCAACAGCGTATCGTGTTGAAAAGAATCAAGAGCGCCCAACGTTGAAAGAGCAGGAGCGGCTGTTCTGGGTGTTGCTTTCGTGCGTTTGGACAGGCTGGCGCGATGTCGTTTATATTGTTTGGCCGGATACTGTCGTGCGCTGACATAATAGAGCCTTCAAGCTCTATTGGCATCGCAAGTCCGAGCGCAGTAAATGGGGGGACCGTTAACAGATCCTGAGATTCGTTTCATTGTGTTGAAAATTACGGAGGAGAATCCGCTCTGGGATGTCCCCAGAATTTACAGAAAATCCCACAGCGAATGGACGGGTGAGCGCTGCATAGATCGGTTGGTAGTTCTTCACGCGCAACTGATACTGGATGTATCTGCCAAGCCCCACAATCGCGTCGGAGGTGTCGGTCGGTCGCTTTCAATTACCATAATACGCTGACCTTGGAACAGGTGACAGCGCTTCTCGACGGAAGACGGATACTGGGTAACCCGATTGCGATCCAGGAGGTCCGCAACGCCCTTGCCGCTTATGAGACAATGGAGCGATGGAAGCCAACGTCCCTTAAGGATCTCGTTGAAGCCCATAAGCTGCTGATGGCAGGCTTGGTCGATGAGGCAGGGCGGTTTCGTAGACTATGGGCTTGAATTTATCCACCCGTTCGCCGATGGTATAGGTCGAATGGGTCGAATGTGGCAAACATGGGCACTATGGGAAGGTAAACATTCGTTTAACCCGTGCCGTTTTTCTGTGGCTGTCGCGGGGCCATATTTTTGCTGGACACAGGCCCATCGAATGTGCATAATACGGTTATGGAAGTTCCAGACAGCGAATTATTTGGTCTGCGTCAACAAGCG
>JAJRPE010000225.1 GCA_024280935.1 Candidatus Hydrogenedentota bacterium | reverse complement strand
TGGAAAAGTTTGCTGGTCCATGGTATCCCGCGAAGCAAGCGCCCTGCCTTTGAAAAGCTTCTGCTGCGCCACCGCATTAACCTTTACCCCGGCGCGTGGGATCAGGTATGCCTGAACGGCTGGCGCAGTCCAGCGCTTGCATCCTGTGCGGAAAACTTGCTGCGCACCCTGAACGAAGCCGTACCCCATGCCGGCACGTTGAGTATCGGGCTGGTCGCTGCGGAGGAAGTCTTTCCCGACGTTCCCATTGTCGTTGTTGCGGAGCCAGCGGCAGGACGTTTCGCACGGTTTCGGACGAGGCTCCGATTTTCCTTGTTTTTCCGGGAAAACTTTGAGCGCCACAACCCGACCCTGATCGCTCACGGGCAGCACATAAAAGCCAATGTGCTCGCCGGTCATGTGATTACATTGATCGATGACTATGGAACGGCCGCCACAACGACACCGCTCGACAGGAAGCCCGAAAAACCGGTTTCCCAGCCAGAACCCGTCCACCGGTGTACGGGTTGCCACACCGAATACAGCAAACGCTATGGTGACCCCCTGGGCAACATCGCGGTGGGTATCCCCTTCGACAAGCTACCCGATGGGTGGTATTGCCCCACCTGTGAAGCACCCCGCACATCCTTTAGCCCGGTGACTAGGGCGATAGCATAGGGTAGTCAGTCCAGCCCGAATTTCAACCCTTTTGTCGGGCTTCCATCTTCGTTGGTGATCCGAAAAACAAAACCCCAATCAAGTCGGGCATTACAGACTTTGATGAGAATTCGGGATGTCCCCTTGGGGAGCGTGCAGGGGATAATGTTACGGTCAAGGGTCACCCGGCCATCGTGGGGATAGTCAAAAACAAGCGCTCCGTTCACCCACATTTTACCGGAATCGTTGGTGCCGATTCGGAGTTGGACCTTCTTTTCCTCGGGTGAGGTGACGGTGCCGTAGGCATACGCGCATACATTCTCGGTCGGTGTAAAGATTTGTTTGAAATCGACGGAGGTGAGTGCGCCCTGTTGGTGATGTTCCTTCCATTGGACCATTGTGCCATCGAGCCCTTCGTACTCCCCGTTAAGATCGATTTCTTTCTCCGGCGGATAGACCGTGACATGCCCGGAGAAGGCCTGATCGTTGGGGAAGGGTCCGATCACCATCCAGTCGGTACGGGTTCCGTACTGCTCTTTCAAGTTTAATTCTTCCCCGTTGAAAATTTGAAGTCCCGACATCCACGCCCTGTCATACGCAGGACCCTTTGCGACGGGCATGCTGGAGGAGACCGGCACGAGATCTACGTTGCAGTCATCCTTCGGGCCGACAATGACCGGCAGGGGGACAACGCCGAAATCTTTGGAGTAATCGCGCAGCACCCCGGCACGCAGCTCCTGGGCAAGGCGGATCCATTTTTTGTCGGTGACCATTTCTTTTTTGGCGAGTGCCTCCAAGTGGGCATGGATGTCCTCGTCCCCGTCGTACTTGTCCAAGTCGCGGCCGATGAGTTGTTCCTGGGTGTAGGACCCATAGATCCAGTTATAGCGGGGGGAGGTCATCAGGGTTGCGGCCAGCCCTTGTTTCAACTCGGCGAAGGGAATTCCGGGGCCGTAGACCCGGTAGTCATCGGAACTGAAGGGCCACAGCCCGGATACGATGCTGCATTTTTCCAACCAATACGCCCAAGCTTTTTCGGAGAGGATGCGACGGAATGTTTCCTGGCATCCCCAGATGTGCCCAAACATGTAGTTGATGTTGGCGTGGCGGTAGGTGTACTCGGTGCAGTAGTGAATTCCGCCGGGGGCGTTCTGACGGGCAGCTTCCTCGATCCATGCCTTTTGAATGTGCGCCCCCATACCCAGCCCCTGCTCAGGAAAGGTAAAGAATATCATATCGGGGAATTCTTCATAGAGAACCTGGAGAATCCGGGTGGCCCGTTCTTCGATTTTCTTGACCAGGTCCTTGCGTGTGTATTTACTGTAATCGTAGCCCTCCCAATCATAGGCATATTGTTTGTTGATGTATTCGATATCGAGGGCAATTCCATCGAAGCCCGCCTCACGGGCAAAGATAGCGAATTGGCGAAAATTGTTGTTTGCCCGTTGCCAGGTGATCTCATCGAACCAATCAAGGTGATGGTCGAAGGCGATCTTCAGAAAGGTTTCGGAACCGACCTTTTTGCAAATAGCCGCCGCTTCTTTTGCCTTTTGCAGGGTTTCGTCCGATGCACCAATGGTCCAGGCTTTGCCATCGGCGGCCCAGATGTCGGTCGACCACTCCCGGGCGACCCCATCGACGAAGAATGCGTCGATTCCCCGGCGCTTCCATTTCTCGGCATCGGCGATGATATTGTCGATGTTGGCCCCGAAAAAGATAGTCTTCGGTTTGGGGAGATTCTTGACCTCGCCATAGCTGAGGCCGGGTATGGCGGTTTCGGATTCATTGCGGGCCAGGTTCTTAGCCTCAAGAGCCGGTGATGAAGGAAGAACGAGAATCGTCAACAGGAGGGTGATAAGGGGAAAGCGTTTCATGACCATTATTGTGGCCTCCTTGGTTATACGAAATCGCGGGGAGCAGCTACATCAGTCTGCGGGGATGTAACCTTTCCAGCGCCCCAGCCAGTAAGCCATCAGGTAATCGAGGGCCTGGTACTCCATTCCACTGTCTTCGATCCGTTCACCGGTGCTGTAGGGTGTGTGTACCCAGGCAGACCACTGCTTTTTTCGGTGGTCCAATGGCACCGTCTGCCCTGCTTCTGGCTTGGGGCTGACGGGCGCGGGGTCGAAACTGAATCCGAATTGTTTCTGGTACCCGGCAATGGTATCACGGTTCATCTTCATGTCCAAGGGAAACACGCGCAATGATTCGATGGCGGCATTCACCTGTGAGTTATCATCCAGGAAGGTTGCCGCCATGAAGTTGTGGTAGGGATTTAATTGCGCTTTGAAGCCGGGATTTCCGCCGCTGCCTTCCCAGGAGCGCCGGTAACTGTCCAGATACAGGGTACGAAGTTCCGGGTCTTTCTCCAGACGGAGCAAGGGGTAATAGGCCAATGCCAGCAGGACATCGTCCGAGTAGTTGCTTCGTTCAGGCGGACCGGTCCTCCGTGCCTTCAATGCGAAGGTTGCGTATTTCTCGTCGATGGCGATCTTTCGGTAGGCCCTGGCAAAACGCTCCTCTCCCGTAACGTGGTGGGCAACCTTGAGGTGTTGCAACATGATGAGCGCATTCAGCTTTTCCCAGCCCTGCACGTATTTCGCGTAGTAACTGCCCCACTGCGTCGGCTTTCCGTCGAAACCGATGATACGGCGCTCATTTTCAAGGAGATAGTCGGTCAGATCTCCAACGTTCTTCGCGATGACCTTTTTTTCTTCGTCGTTCGCCACCAGATCATAGGCCAGCGAGTAGCCATAGAAGACCCCGTCCATCTGGTCGCTGCTGACATCGCCGAGCCAACGATAGTTTCCGTCCTTCGAGATGCGCCAGTTACCACCATCGTCCCAGGGCATATCTACCGGCATCGCCGCCCGAACCAGAAGCCCAGGAATGCCACTCACCGTACACAGCAAGTTCAGGGCTTCGAGTCCCTTCGAGGCTTTCGCACGAACCGCCGGATCCTTCGTGACAGCATACTGCATGGAGAGCATTCCCACGTACATCCCCGTCATGTAGGCGTTGTCCGGCATGTTATAGGCAATAAAACCACGGTCGGGTGTCGGCACCTTGAGCTTTGGCGGAAGTTGCCCCTCATAGACGAAGCGTGCGTCCATATCGTGTTCAAACAGGGCAGCTTTTTGGGCCAGGTTCAGGCTATCTCCCGCTTGGGCGATACCGGCGGAAAGCAAAAAGGCCAGAACAAGCATGGGTGCCACATAGTTGCGTTGTGTAATCACGGCGGATTCCTCGCGGATGCGCTACGGCAGACGGCAGCACCCATTTGTGATGAAGAGCACGGTTGCTTGGCATTTGACCAGAATCCACGGGCTGACATCAATAGCAGCGGTGAGCGGAATAGAGGAACTCTATCGATGAGCGTATTTTTTTGATTCCTCGGGATTGTTGATAGCCCCGGAGGGGCGGCATAGAAACGGTGTGAAAATATTGCGCCATGCCCTTAGGCCTTAATCTTCGAGAAGGCCAATAAAAACAAGAAGTTTCATGCGGCCATGTCCATAAGTTGCTGTGGTGATAACGCTTAAAACATATTCAGCAGGATGACCAACATTCGATATTCTGAGATACTTGGAATCTACAAAGGAAGCATCAAGGGTGCCACCCTCACACGCAGCCGGTTCCCGGCTAAGTTTGCGGGTGAGGGTTTACAAAAACTGCCTACGGCATCACTTGGCCTGGGACGCACTTCGGCGAGTCTCTTTTAGACAGACCCGTTCTGGTATCTTGCACCCGCAAGCTCCCCCGCTTCGCTCCTCCGCGTGAGGGTGGCACCCCTGCCGGTCTCCTTGGATAATATTGGGTTGTGGGCGAAGCTCACGTTAGTGCCTTTGCACGCCAAACAAAAAAGATCGCACGCAAAGCCGCGAAGACGCAAAGAAAAGAAAAACAGCTCGTTGACTTCTATGCGTTCTTTGCGTTCTCTGTGGTTAAATCGATTGGTTGCGGCTGTGCAGCGATAGGCTACAATATGTCGTCCCTTGGAAAGCAACGGGGGCGCAGCCAAGAAATGAATCGAAAGGGAATTACAAATGCGAGTTTTATTGGCCCTCCTGCTCTCCTGCGTGGCATTCAACGCCGCCGCCCATTCCGACGCGACCCTCGTCGTGGCCGCAGCGGACGCCGCGTCCGCTTCCAAGGCCTCGGCCGATTATGTGGCCGATGGGGAAGGCGACCAAGAGGAAATCAACGCGGCCATCCGTGCTCTTCCCGCTGTGGGCGGCACCGTGCAGTTGACGGAAGGCACCTTTGACATTCGCCGGGTCAAGGATGCCCTGGGGGGGATCTTGATTGAGCGGAGCAACGTTGTATTGGCTGGCAGGGGGACAAGCACCAAACTCATCCAGGCACCGGAACAGGAAACCAACGTCATTCGAATCATCGGCCTGGGCGTGGGCTATGTAACCATCCGCGACCTCTACGTGGATGCCAATCGTGATGCCAACCCCTTGGGCGAAGGCGACCCCAACGTCTCCCATGCTCGCTTTGAATTCTGCGGCATCAAGGCCTTCCGCAGCGTTCCCGGTGGCTCCAGCGGCGCGGACACCCATCACATCACGATTCGCAACTGTCATGTTGTCAATGCGCGGCGGCTTGGCATCATGCTGGAGGGTCCCAACATGCACGTGGTGGACAACGTGTTGGGCAACGCCAATTCCGATGTGGTGGAGATTCTCACCGGCCCCGGCGAAATGCGCGGGAACTATGCGGAGATCACCGGGCGGACCCACGTGGCCTTCGGCTCGGACCGGGGCAGCAACATCATCATGTCGGGCAATACCGTCCACGTCAGGAAAGGCGGCGATATCGACATTGGGTTCCGGTCGTGGGCGAATTCCAAGCACCATACGATCAACGGCAACGTGATTCGTGTCGAGGCGGGCGGCAAGATGGGGCGTGCCATGGATATTCGCGGCACGGAAACAACGGTGACGGGCAACTCTCTTTTAAATCATGCGGACAACCCCATCCTCCCACTCTACATTCGAGGTGGCAACACGGTATTGACCGGGAATGTCTTCGAGAACATGACGCTCATCGTCGATGACGAAACGGAATCGCAAAAGCCCATCCTGATCCGCGACAATATCATGGAAAACACGACCATTGACCACCGCCGGGGAAACCTGAATTCAGAAAAAAGGAGTACGCAATGACATGGGAAGTATCGGTGCGGATCGGATCTTTCGTTTCGCTTCTGGTTATATTTTCACTTTGGGAGTGCCTTACTCCGCGACGGGTGTTGACCGGTCGCAGAGTGATTCGTTGGGTGAGCAACCTCGGCTTGGTTGTCCTCAGCGGCATCGCCGTGCCTCTGGTCTTGCCGGTTGCGAGCCTGGCGATGGCCCAAATGGCGGTCACACGGGGTTGGGGACTCTTTAACAACTACGAATGGCCCCACGCGCTGGTCTTCGTTCTCTGTGTCGTTGCCCTCGACTTCGTGATTTACGTCCAGCACGTCCTCTTTCACGCCGTGCCCGCCCTGTGGAAACTCCACCAGGTACACCACAGTGATATCGATCTCGATGCCACCTCCGGCCTTCGTTTCCACGTGATCGAGATCGTGCTCTCCATGCTCGTGAAGCTGGCCGCGATTGTCACCCTCGGCCCGCCGGTCCTCGCGGTGCTTGCCTTTGAAGTCATCCTCAACGGCACGGCCCTCTTCAACCACGCCAACATCAAGCTCCCGCTCCGGGTGGACGCCGTGCTCCGACTTTTCGTCGTGACACCCGACATGCACCGGGTCCACCATTCAGTAATCCGCTGCGAAACAGACAGCAACTACGGCTTCAACCTCTCCATCTGGGACCGGTTTTGCGGGACCTACCGCGCCCAGCCCAAAGAAGGCCACGAGGGCATGACGATTGGTGTTAACGCCTTCCGGGAGGAGCGGGACCAATGGCTGGACCGCTTGCTCTTGCAACCCTTTCGGAACAGCCCGGAAAAAGACAAAGAAGCGGACTGAGGGATGGTAGAAGTACCAAGCTGCGCTTCGCAGTGGCGAGGCTCCAGGGACTGACGCACCCAAAGGCCCTCAACGTGGTGGGAGGACGTGGTACAAAAAATTAGCATAGCAAAACAAGACGCCCTTTAACGGGTGTGGCTGTCCCGTTGTTGGTGAAGTTGGCTCCGTTTCAAAAAGCCCAATCGACTGTGTAGTAACGCCACCGCAGGCAACCTGGAACAACACGGTTACCTCGCAAACAACGGGACAGACACGGACGTTATGGCCTCACGCTTCGGCCCATAGAACTCTTTTCTTCTTCAAGTCAAATATCGTCATTGGGGTGTTGTGTCCGTGTCAGTCCCTGTGGTGAAAATTATTGTTTCAGCCAATAACCGCGCCCATTTTATTCGTGTCGATTCGTGGTTCACATTTCTCCTAAAACTGAACGCGCACCCGCCGTACCGCCGCGTTTTCCTGGTCCATGATGGCGATATCGAGTTTCGGCCCTTCCGCCATCCATTCCACCTTCATCAGGCCGTAGTTGAAGCCCTGGAAGACCCGCCCGACGCGGTACTGGTTTTTCTCCACAAAGGGCTTCTCCGTGTAGTGGGTCATGCCGCTGGCGGTGATGTCGTAGAGCGGATAACTCAGGCCCGTGTCGGTCTGGCAGGAAATTTCCGCGTGGTGGCGGTCGCCGCTGAGGAAGACCACCCCCGCTGCCTTGGTATCGTTGAGCAAGGCGAGCATCCGCTGACGTTCGGCGGGGAAGTTTCCCCATTTCTCATAGCGGTGTTCAAAGGAGACGAACTGGACGCTGGAAAGGAGGATATGCACCTGGGCGGTGCTCCCGCGAAGTTCCTTCTCCAGCCATTGCCACTGTTCGTCGCCCAGCACGTCCCCCTCCGAACCAATAAGGTCGCGGTGATAGCGGGT
>JAJRPE010000224.1 GCA_024280935.1 Candidatus Hydrogenedentota bacterium | reverse complement strand
GTGACGGCAACCCCGTAAAGTAGTCGCTGCGCTCCGCCTGAAAAGTGTTAAAGCGTGCAAGCCGCAGGGCCGCGCAAATAATGTAGACAATCGCCATGTAGGAGCCGGTGCGCCCGATAATGGACTCCTGGTTGTCGGTCAACACCTGATGAAGGGTCACCGAATCGGGCAAATACGAACAAAACACGAGGACACCGGGTGCCACGCCAAAGGTAACAATATCACAAAGACTGTCCAACTCCTTGCCAAAATCCGACGTGCTTTTCGTGATTCGGGCCACCGCGCCATCCAGCGTATCGAAGATGATACCGACCAGGATAAAAACGGCCGCCTTTTCAAATTCCGATCCGATACTCGCGAAAATACTCGCGATACCGCAGTAGAGGTTCATGGTCGTCATGACCGACGCAAGTACGTTAATGGGCTTGCGCCGTATCAGGTGACGACGTTTGTGGGTGCGAAAGCGCTTGATGTTCATTGGAATCTCGCCATGATGGTCGTGCCCGCGAAGACCTTTTGACCCATTTCCACGGTAACTTCGGTCTCGGGGGGCAGATAGAGCTCCGTTCGGGAACCAAAGCGTATCATACCAAATTTCTCGCCTTTTGATAAGACCACACCCTCGGCGACGGGGCAGACAATACGGCGGGCCACTGCACCGGAAATCTGGCGCACGGTCATGCGCCCCCGCTCCGTATCCATCCACACGGCGTTGGACTCGTTTACTTTGGAAGTTTCGGGGTTCCGGGCATCCTTAAAGAGACCGGGAGCGTACTTCACCGCCGTCACCGTACCCGGATAGGGCGCCCGGTTGATGTGGGCGCTGAATACGGAGAGAAAAATGGAAACCCGCCGACAGGGGCCGTCATAGTGGGGCGACTCGTCGAAATCCTCAATGGCCACAATGGTGCCATCGGCCGGGGACACCACTTCCTCGTCCGCCGCCTGAATCTCACGGGGAAAGTCGCGAAAAAACAGCGCCACACAGATGCCCGCAACGCCAAACACCAAGGGTGCCCAGGGCGTAAGCGCCGGGACAAACAGGGTAACGATTGCCAGAAAAAGTACGGGGCCATAAAAGGGGAGGCCCTCTTTCCACCCGCTGAAGGGTTTATTCACATCAACTGCCTTTCTTTCAAACTCACAAAGCGCCCATCGCCAAATACAACGTGGTCGAGGAGCGGTATGCCAAGGATCTCGCCCGCGTCCGTCAGACGGCGGGTCAACGCGATATCCGATTGACTTGGTTCGGGGTTTCCGCTCGGGTGGTTGTGGGCGACGATAACGCCAGCGGCACCTTCCCGAACCGCCCGGCGAAACACATCGCCCGGCGCGGCCAGGGTCTCACTTATACTACCTCGGGACACATCCTCGGTAGCCAGAACTTCATTCTTGGTATTCAAGAGGACACTTTTGAAGTGCTCCGTTTCATACTCTTTGAACTGATACATTAGCAAATCCGCCACATCCGACGCACCATTAATCTTGCGGCGCGGCGCGGCCTGATGGCGGGCAAGACGCATGCCTAACTCCAACGCGGCCTTCAATTCGACGGATTTCACGCGGCCAACACCCGACACCTTTTGGAGCTCTTGAAGAGAGGCGCGGCCCAAACGTCGTAAATCGCCGAACTCCGCCAACAGGGCCTCGGCAAGGGCCACGGCCCCCATCGTCCGCGTTCCGGTGCGAAAGAGGACCGCGATAAGCTCCGCGTCACGCAGGGCTTCGGGGCCAATCTCCTCAAGCCGCTCCCGGGGGCGCTCCGTTTCAGGCATTTCCCGGACGGACGTACTACGATAAGATGGCGACAGGCTCATGAAGATGCTCCCCTTCATCGGTACCGGCACCCACCCGTAGGGCGCACGGGGCAAAGACCAGTGTAGCACTGTCGGCCAGAGAAACGTAGGACAGCCGTCCCGGCTGTCATGACAGGCGGGACGCCTGTCCTACATTCACGCCCAGCGCCCGTGAGCAATTCGGTCATGGTCCGCCAAATCTTTCACGATGGCGGTATCCACAAAACCCCGCGCATCCAGCAGCGCGAGGACCGCCGCGCCCTGCCCCTCCCCAATCTCCAGGGCCAGCAAACCCTCGGGCAGGAGCCACTTTGGGGCTTCGTCCACAATGCTCCGGATGCAATTCAAGCCATCTTCCCCCGACAATAACGCGCCCGGATCTTCATACTCACGTATATCCGCCGACAATGTATCCCATTCGCCCTCTTCCACATAGGGAGGGTTCGATACGATGACATCAAATGGCCCGGTCCCTGGCGGCAATGCGCCAAACAGATCACCTTGGGCTATCTGAATGGGCAGCTTGTGCTGCCGGGCGTTTTTCGAAGCCACGCGAACGGCCACATCACTCACATCGGTCGCCCAAATTGTCGCGGCCTTCGCGTTGTGTGCGAGGGCCAACGCGACACAGCCCGTGCCGGTGCAAAGGTCAAGGACTCGCCCTCCCGCACTGGGAATATGAGACAAGGCCACTTCCACCAGATGCTCGGTCTCCGGGCGGGGAACAAGGAGGGGTGCCTCAATCGCTAGCTCCAGCGAAAAGAATTCCCATGTACCCAGAATATAAGCGATGGGTTCACAGGCGAGCCGACGCAACACCAGGGGTTCAAGCGCCTCCCCATCGACAGATTCGTCCATGCGGGTAAGGAGTTGAACCTTGCTCCAGCCCGTGACATGGGCCAAGAGAAGCTCGGCTTCAAACCGGGGTGTTTCCGTAATGCCCGCCAGCCGCTGCGTCACGATCTTCAACACAGCCCGTACCGAAGGCACGGCTAGTCCTCCTGAAGCTTTGCCGCCCGGTCCGCCGCGATAAGAGCATTGACTACGTCATCCAGCTCGCCACTGGCCATAATACGATCCAGGGAACTCAGCGACAACTTGATGCGATGGTCGGTCAGGCGGTTCTGGGGGAAGTTGTAGGTGCGGATCCGCTCACTGCGATCACCGCTGCCCACCTGGGAACGGCGCTGCTCAGAACGAGAATCGGCCTCTTCCTGCAACTTAATATCGAAGAGACGGCTCCTGAGCACCTTGAGCGCTTTGGCCTTATTTTTGTGCTGGGATTTTTCGTCCTGGCACGTTACGATCATGCCCGTAGGCTTGTATGTAATTCGGACGGCAGAGTCTGTCGTGTTTACACTCTGGCCACCGGGCCCCGAACTGCGAAACACATCAAACTGGAGGTCGCCCATATTTAGTTCGAGTTCAACTTCTTCCGCTTCCGGCATGACGGCAACCGTCACCGCCGAAGTATGGATGCGGCCTTGGGTTTCCGTATCAGGCACCCGCTGCACGCGATGGACACCGCCCTCAAATTTCATCTGGCTATAAACCGAGTCTCCCATAATCATAAAGGAGATTTCTTTATAGCCGCCCAGCTCGGTGGGGTTGGAATTCATAATGTCGATTTTCCAACCTTTGCGCTCGGTAAAACGCGTGTACATGCGAAAGAGATCGGCGACAAACAAGGCCGCCTCGTCCCCCCCGGTACCGGCGCGAATTTCGACGATGGTGTTCTTGTCGTCATTCGGGTCTTTGGGCACCAACAGGACGCGCAACGCTTGATCCAAGCGCTCCAGGGACGCACGGTGCTCATCACGCTCCTCCCCAGCCAAGGCGACCATCTCCGGGTCATCTTCTTCTCGGAGTATCGCCTCCGCCTCGGCCAATCCCACCTCGCTTTGCTGGTACTGCTTAAAACAGGCCACCAAGTCGGCGATTTCAGCATGAGCCTTCGCGTGCGTTCGATAGGCCCCTGGATCGGAAGCCACCTCTTGCGTCGCCATCGCTACCGTAAGCCGGGCAGACTCCTCCGCCACCGCGAGGAGTTTTTCATGCATTGTTTTTTCCATAAGAAGAAGAACTTGTTCCTTAGGTGCCTTTAATCTAGGAAAACCGCTATAAAGAACAAGAAGATTCTCCGATGAAGGATGAGAAGGACCACAGAGCTTGGCTGTGGCCCAGCCACTAGTCCTTCTTCAGCATACGGGCGTACTTCTTCTGGAAGCGTTCCACGCGGCCTTCGCTATCCACAAAGCTCTGTTTGCCGGTGTAGAAGGGATGCGAATGGCTGGAGATTTCCAAGGTGTACAGGGGATATTCCTTGCCATCTTCCCACGTAACGGTCTTCTCGGTCTTTACGGTAGAGCGGGTCAACCATGACTTGTCGGCACCCACATCCTTAAAGATAACTTCCCGGTAATTTTTGGGGTGAATGTCTGGTTTCAAAATACTATCTCCTAAACAACTTGCGGTGATTTGAACACGGGGATTTCCCAAGAAAGGCGCAGCCCTTGTGGCAAACAAAGACGGCCGGAACACAAAGCATGATACTATACCAATTGTTGGGGTTCGGAGGCAAGTTTCACCTGAAAGTCACAACATCTGCGCTCTTCGCGGATCTGGAAACACCCCAACTATCGTGACTACGACACCTACGCCTTCTCAAAACTCTCTGAGAGCGCGAGATACTTGTTCAGGGCATTCAAATAGGCGCTCACCGCCGCGCGGATGATATCGGTGCTCGCACCATTCCCCTTATAGGTCTTTTCGCCAAAGGCAACCGTCACGTAGGCCTCGCCCAAGGCATCTTTGCCCGGTGTCGTGGCCCGAACGTCAAACTGCTCCAGCCGCCCGGACACGCCCACAATACGCTCGATGGCCATACAGGCCGCGTGGACCGGCCCATCGCCCGTCGCGGTGTCCGTGAAGGCCTCTTCCCCTTTTCGGAGCGACACGAGGGCCATGGCGGGGTCATTCCCCGAGGTACGCAAGTCCGTGAGGTGATATACCTCAAAACTCTCGTTGTGAAGCGACACGATGAGCATACGGAGGTCGTCGTCGTAGACTTCCTTCTTTTTGTCGGCCAAATCGATAAAGCGCTCGTAAAGATCCTTGAGTTCCGCTTCGGACAGATTGTAGCCCAGTTCTTCACTGCGGCTGGCCAATCCGGCACGGCCCGAATGCTTGCCGAGGACCAGCTCACTGCGGCTCCGCCCCACCGATTCCGGGGTCATGATTTCATAGGTCTGGCGATTGGCGATCATGCCATGCTGGTGAATGCCCGACTCGTGGGCAAAGGCATTCCGCCCCACAATGGGCTTGTTGTAGGGAATGTGCAGCCCGGTAATTTTCGTCAGCAAACTGCTTGATGGCACCAACTCCAGCGACTCGACACCGCAGTCAAAATCGTAGACATCGTGCCGGGTACGCATGGCCATGACGACTTCTTCCAGGGATGTGTTGCCCGCTCGTTCGCCGATGCCGCTCACGGTGCATTCAATCTGGCGCGCACCGCCCTGCACCGCCGCCAGCGCGTTGGCCACGGCGAGACCAAGATCGTTGTGATTGTGGGACGAGAAGATTACCTTTTCGGAACCGGGCACGTTCTTGATGACGTGCTCAAACATCCCGCGTATTTCACTGGGCGTGGTGTAGCCCACCGTGTCGGGCAGATTGATAACGTCCGCACCGGCCTCTATCGCCACCTTGGTCACTTCGACGAGATAATCCCAATCCGAACGGGTCGCGTCTTCCGCAGAAAACTCTACGCGGCCCACAAGCTTCTTGGCCAGGGCTACTGCCTTCGCTGCATTGTCGAGCACTTCCTGGCGACTCATGCGGAGCTTGTGCTCCAAATGAATGTCAGAGGTGGCAATAAAGGTATGGAGCACGGGGCGTTTGGCCGGTTCCAGGGCCGCTGCGGCACGCTCAATATCCGAAGGCAGCGAGCGGGCCAGAGCGGCCACACGGGCATTCTCCACGTGCTGGGCAATCTTGCGGACCCCTTCGAACTCCTGCTTGGAAGCGATGGGAAATCCAGCCTCTATAATATCCACACCAAGCCGGTCAAGCTGTTTCGCCATCTGGAGCTTTTCATGCTCGTCCATGCTGGAACCAGGAGACTGCTCCCCATCCCGCAAGGTGGTATCAAAGATTTCAACACGTTCTGCCATTACTCTGGACTCTCCTGTATCTACGCTCAGCACGAGCACCCCAAAAAGGATGAGATACCCTGCTATCGTGACAATTGCCCTAGTATAATTCCCGGCTCAGGACATACGCAAAGTGAACGCGGATGTCGCCGGGCGGGGACTGCCTCGCCCAAGCAACCGGAGTGAAGTGTGCCACCCGTCGTGGCCAGCAGACTTGCCCAGGTATGCAATGGGCACTCGGACAGGCGGGGCTGTCCCCAGAAGAAGCCATAGTCCCCATCTCTCATTCGGGGACTGCCTCGCCCAGGAAACCGGAGTGAAGTACGCCATCCATCGTGGCCAACAGCCTTGCCCAGGTATACAACGGGCACTCGGACAGGCGGGGCTGTCCCCAGAAAAAGCCATAGTCCTTCATGGCGTGGGTCCCTCTGCACCGTTTTTGCCGGGTCTTTTATTGATTTTAACCTCGCTGTCAGGGTGGGTTTTTCCCAATCTGGGACACAAAAAGGAAAGTCCTTGACATCTGCTCCAGTCTCGACTATTTTCATAACTGCGATTGCAGTCAGGGGTCGCGGCATTGAAACTTGGGCGTAGTAAAACTTTCCTCAGGGAAAGGGGTTCCGTAATGAGCATGTTGGCGCATCACCGTCTGTTTTTTCGTATAGTCTCTCTTTTTGTCGTTGCCACCTTCTTGCCTACTTCCGTGCAAGCGTGGCATTTCTTCCCACAAGCACAACAGGTGCTTCTGGCAGCGGGCGACGGGCAAAACAGGGACAGTTACTTGGATAAAATAGGGACCGTTACTTATATTTGGACAAAGGAGATTGGCAAATAGGGCGCTGTTGGTGCTGTCCCAGGTTAATTGCAGTTCCGTACCCTTATGGAGCCTTCTATACGCATGAGCAACACGGCGAGCATCGTTGTGACAGGTTCTTCGCGCCGTCGCGGACGGCGGGGTGGCTGGTATGCCCGCGACACCAACGGGTACCAGGCCAGCAACGACTACATCGTCGGGGCCTTTAAGAGCTGGCGTTGCGCATTTACGATCTTCTCTGGGTGCAACAACAAAGGGGGTTGGGCTTTCCCACCACGGCGCGTCTGCGACCAGCCCGACACAGGGTGCACGTTGGGTGTCGAAGCGGGCGTGGGTCTGTGAATGGTGCGTTGCGTATCCAGCGCGTTTTGTTTTCCCCATTACGGGTGGCGGAATGCGCCGACAGGGGGCTTTCCAAGGCGTGGCGCCCTTTGTGTCGGACAGGAATGTCCAACCTCCTTTTTCGGAGTCAAGCTCCTAAGCCGCAGCCCCCGAGAGGGCACCAATAAGGCCTTCAATCTTGGTCCGGCTTTCCACCAGCTCGGCGACAACGGCATCGCAATTCGCTTCGGTCAGGCCCAGCTCGGCTTTCAATTCAGCCGACAATTCCGGTGCCTGCCCATTGCTGGATTCTCCAAAGTCCGCCTTGTAGGTGAGGCAATTCGCGGCGGCAACGATCCGAACCAGGCCCACATCCACCTTCGCGTCCCCAAGCGAGTGGTGGCATTGAACCGCCTCCACCACACTTTCGGGCAAATTCCAATGCTCTGCCAGCAGTCCGCCCACCGTGGCATGGGTCATACCAAAGATTTCCTGCTCCGCATCGGCAATGTGGGACTTGCGTTCCTCCGCCTCGGTTGCCGCCTTGCGAAACAACTGTGGATACAGCCAATCCAAGGCGACTTTCCCCATGTCGTGAAGCAAGGCCGCTTCAAAACACCCATCGGTATCCCGTCCCGTCAACCGGGCGATGCGATCCGCCGCGATGGCCGTGGCCAGCGAATGACACCACAACTGTTCCCTGTCGTAGTTTGAGGGAAATGCCTCAAAGGCGTTAAAGGCCGTTGCGGTAAGGGTCAGATTGCGCACTTCCAGAAAGCCCAGCACAATAATAGCTTGCGTTACGCTGTTGATCTGCCTGTAAAACCCATAATAAGACGAATTCACCAACTTCAGCAGCGTGGCAGACAAACTCACGTCGGCCGCAATGTGATGTCCCAAGTCAATCGCGGAGGAATCCGGGTCCGCCGCCGTGCTCAATATTTTACCCAATACAGCGGGCAAGGTAGGAAGATCCCGAATCCGAGTGAGGGCTTCCGCTACATCAGGGGTTTCCACAACATCATTCCTTCTGGAGTTTTTGCAACCAATTTCGCTATAGTTATGATACGTTACGCATGTTGAGGAAACAAGGGATCCGCTACAGCGACCCACCTATGGTATGAAAAGGAGTAGATTCATGGCAACAACGGACGGTCTCCCGGAAACCGGAAAGACAGCACCCGCGTTTACAGGGGCAATCACCGCCGATGAGAAAATCCGGCTGAGCCAGTTTAAGGGCAAGTACGTGGTCCTCTATTTTTACCCCAAGGACAACACGCCCGGCTGCACGGTGGAGGCCAAGGAGTTTCGGGATGAACAAGACGAATTTGAGGCTGCAAATGCGGTCATCATTGGTATCAGCCCCGATGATGCGGAGTCCCACGCCAAATTCGCCACACGCTTCGACCTGAACTTCATTCTTGTTGCCGACGAGAATCACAAGATCGCGGAAAAATACGGTGTCTGGGTGGAAAAAACCATGTACGGAAAGAAGCACATGGGCATCCAGCGTACAACCTTCCTCATTGATACCAAGGGTAAAATTGCGCACATCTGGCCCAAAGTGCGGGCAGAAGGCCATGCGGACCAAGTATTGAAGGTCCTTGCCGATATCTAAGGGAAAAGCGGTCGGGCCACAACCAAAACTTTGGGGCCTTTGTGGCGCTCGCCGAAGGGTTCTCTCTCTTTTTGTGACCGTTCCTGCGGATTGAGGCACTTAAAAACTCAGGTCGTGCCGTGCGATCCCCAAAAGACGAGTCTCTACGAGTCCTGACGGGTTCGTGCGCTGGCGCAAAGCAAGAGCACCTGATGCCAAGAATTACACGGTTGCGCCGCGCACGATGGCACTTTGGAAGTATCACGGCACGGTTGCTCAAACGCACGAACCCGAGTACGGGATCGTGCGGCACATCCGGCAGGATAGGCGCTTGAGCAGCCCCAGTCTGGGCCGTGCCAATGGCTATACCCGCACTTACTCTAGCGGCGCATATTGTTGACCGACTCCCATCAGCGGCACACGCGCCTGGAAAAAAGTTTCCTGCACCGCCGAAAGGTTGCCCGGTGCCCAACCGTTGGCTTCCAGCAAGCCTTCATACAGCGCCCATCGGTTACGATTCTCGCTCATAACCAACATGGCCTCCCGGTCTCGTTGTCGGCTGGTCGTGGCCTTCTTGTAGGCACTGCTCCGCTTAATGGCGATAAGTCCATTGCGGCCTTCCGTCGCAAAACCGGAGTCCAACAACTCGAAAAGGAGAGAATGACGAATCGACCGGGTCCTGATCGCCTGGTTCATTTCCGGGGTGTCCATCCTGAGTCCTGCGGGGATATCCAGCACAAATTCGCTCTCACCCTTGCTCACGATGACCTCGATTTGCGTGGCGAGCGCACGCAATTCATCGGCGGGCAGATCGCTGTAATCGGGTGCCAGCCGAACCAGGGAACCCGTTGTGCTACATCCGGCAATACAGACCCAAAGCATTACACAGGTGATAATCGACTTCATGATGTCCCTTCTCCCACAGCGGTAACGACTCGGTTCTTACCGTTGCGCTTAGCCTCGTAGAGGGCCTGATCCGCTGCACGCAACAGATCTTCCGCGTTCAACATTGTGTCGTGATCCAATATGCCAATACCACCGCTAATCGTCACGGGATGCTCATGGGGAACCCCCGAATACGGCGCGTCCGCAATTATAGCCCTAATCCGCTCACCCTCCACTTCCGCGCCCTCCCGCCCTGTCTGCGGCATTATCACAACAAATTCCTCACCGCCATAGCGCGCCACAAGATCACTTTTACGAACACAGCGCAACGTTCGGGTGGAAATCTCTTTCAACACATTGTCGCCCACCAAGTGGCCAAAGGTGTCGTTGAGCTTCTTAAAATCGTCCACGTCGAAGATGAGGCACGCCAGCGGCAGTCTGTAGCGGCTTGCCCTGTCAAACTCCTTCTGGAGGTGCTCCCTGAAATGCCGGTGGTTGTAGAGCCCCGTAAGCCCGTCGGTAATAGCAAGCCGCTCCAGCCGTTCGTTGGCCACCTGAATGCTCTCAAAGAGCTGGGCACGCTCCAGCGCATTGGACGCGGCCTCGGCCACAATCTCAAAGAAACTAATTTCCCGTGCCGAAAAATTCCCCTCGGTCCGCGCCGCCCGCAGTAATAACGATCCCACATGCTGATCAAAAAGCACAATAGGTATCACCACCAGGCTGTTTATGCCCGCCTTCTTGAGTTCTCCAACAAACGCTTCGTCACCCTCCGTCGTCCGCGCATCGTTTATGACGATTTTCTTCTGGGTCGTCATGCATTGATGGAGTTCAGGATACTTGAAAAGCTCAATTGTCTTGTCCGTGACTGTGGCGTCTTCGTGCGACGCCATCACGTGTCCAAAAGGATCCCCCCCCCAAATACGAACGATGGAGCAGCGCTCAGACTTCACCACATTCGATATCTGTTCAACGAAAACGAAGAGAATGTCATGGGCCCGACGCTTGGCCGATATCGACTTCAGAATTGAAAGCACAGAAAAAAGATCGTCTTTGTCACGGGCAATCGTTTCTTGCTGTACCGCTTGGGCGTTGGCGTGGGCCGACATGAGCGTCAGCGCCAGGGAGGAAACCTCATCGTCAGACGGCTTGGGTATCCGCTGCGTTGCTCGAACAGCGGCCTGTTCCACGGCACCACACTGCCGCAGCCGAGACACAATAGCATCCGCGTTTCTGCGTTTCAGCGACCACCCCCCCGAAAAGCAATCATCCTCATTTTGATCGGCCCGGCTCCCCACCAGAGACAGCGTCCCGTGGGGCGAAAAACACAGAAAAACGCGATCAGAAGGCAACAGCCCACCCACCTTCTCCGCTAGCCCCACCACAAGCACCGACACCCACTCGGACGCTTCTCCAACGTATTCATTGACTTGCGCAGCACTCTCAGAGTCGGCAACGATAACAGTGGGCGTGCTTCCGCCATCCAGAATTTTTGCCATCGCCTCCCGCATAAGCGCGCAGAATACAGCGTAATCGTGGAGCGGAATAAAGGTGGAAAGGGTTGCCCCCGGCGCATCGGAGACACGATCTAATAACGAAGATTCCATAAGGTATCGCGAGACTCTTCCTTTTTGGGACAACACATCGGAGCAATCGCTCGCAACCTGCCATCGTAGCGCTGGTTCTGAACACGGGCCACCATTTCACCCTCAACGTAGTGAAAAACTGACCGTCATCGGGAAAAGTCTGCCCGCTCCTGCCCTATTGATGCCGCAAATAGTCGCGACTGAGGATACAAAACTTCCGCCCCAATTATGGTTAGGCCGCGCCATCGATGTCAAGACGGCGAGGGGCCTGAAATCACTCCCGGCTACGATAGGCGGCCCACTGGACTGTATCCACCACCTCAACCGGCGTGGAGCGAACCACCAAGTCATATAGTTCTTCCACTTCCCCATTCAGCATGCGAGGACAACCGTGCGACATGTAAAGCCCGATACTCTCTGGCGCAACAGTCCCGTGTATTCCCAAATCAGAGGGCAACCCCTCTTCTGCGGGCACCATCGGTATCCAACGGGAACCCAGCTCATTCGCCGGATCGCCCGGCGGGACCGAAGGCCGGTTCGCTGGGAACCAAGTGGGATCCTTTTGCTTGCTGCCCACGGTATAAGTACCGAGCGTTGTCTCATGACCGGGCATGCCAAGGCCGGTGTAGTATCGCTTGAAGGGCCCCTGGCTATCCATCAGAAAGATGCGGCAGGTGGAACGCTCGATAAGAATTCGAAAGTCTTTGGGCGTGTACTTGAGCCGCTGTCCCAAGTGCAATTTGCTCGGGTCGGCAATACCGTTGGCACGAATCAGCAGCCCCTGCGTCGTATTCAGTTTGACACCAATGGCGATTAGATTATCACCCGATTCGATGGTGTAGTACTTGCTCTCCGGCGTCTCCATCTGCGAAAACGCCAGCGTGACGTTCAACTCGCCAATTGCATCCAGAGCCTGATTCCAAACCGCTGAATTAATCTCCGCGTCATCCAAGCCGCGACGATAGTATTCACGGGCCGCGACCAGTCTGTCCTCGCGCTCGGCAATTCGGCCCAAGCCAATCAGCGCGGCCGCACGCATACCGGTAGGCGCGCTGTTCAACAAACCTTCATATTGCTTTCGGGCCTCCTCGAAGCGCTCCCCCATCTCCAGCGCCTCGCCGTAACCCGCCACATACTCGGGGCGATCCAAATCACTGGAAAACTCGCTAAGCAGTCGCTCGTACAAGGGAAGCGCGATGAGCCACGTCTCTGCTTTCCGCGCCAGCGCAATCCGCTGAAGCAACATGTCTCTGCGTGTATTCGGATCCTGCTCCTCGGCAAGGGCCGCATCAAGCATCGACGCAGCCATTTCCAATTCACCCGATTCCACGTGTTTCCGGGCACGCTCGGCGACCGAAACCGGTGCCTCTTCGGCAGTCCAAACGACCCACTTGGCCTTGAGATGGGGATAGCCCTTGAAAGCTGCGAAGGCAAGAACAAACACGACGACCAACCGCATGATTGTCCGTGAAAGCCGCGGCTCGTCCCGCCGGTGCGATGAATAATGCGTCACCATGGATATTCCCCGCTATATTTTGGATTCCGCAACCCGGGAAAGATCCAATAACATCTCCGTTACCGACTGGTAGCGGCGCTCAATCCGACGTCGTAGCGCTTTTAGAATAATGCGATCCAGTTGCTGCGTGATCTCCTTGTTATGCTTGGAGGGTGGGGAAAACTTGTACTTTCTGCTGATAATCTGCTTTTGGATTGATCGTGTATCGCTCGCGTCGCACGGGTGGCGACCAGCAAAGAGTTCGTACATCGTAATACCAAAGGAAAATATGTCTGACCGGGCATCCAACGGTTTCTTGGTCAATTGCTCCGGTGACATGTAAAGGCGAGTGCCACCACTCTCTTTCATCCAGCGAGTCCGCCAGTTCGCACTGGACTTGGACAAGCCAAAGTCCACAATCTTCACCTGGGTTCCATCTCGCGAAAACAGAAAGTTGGCCGGCTTGATATCCCGGTGAACGACATTGTTCTGGTGCAGGAAATCGAGTCCCTGACACAACTTAATGCATAAATCGATCATCTGCGTCATCGTCAAGTCGCGCTCTTTGATGTGCTTCTTGAGATCGTAGCCGTCAATGTACTCCATGAGTAAACAACGCCGCTTGTTTCCCGCCCGATCCTCCTGGATCACGATCTCCTTGTGCATCTTGATGATCGTAGGATGGTCCAACGATGCCGCAATCAGAATTTCACGGCCGAGATAATCTCGTTTTCGACGCTTCTTATCCAAATCGTAACGACGATCCAGGACCTTGATCGCGATGGTCCGGTCATTCGCCCGATCAATCGCTTTGTATACGGTCCCCATCCCGCCACTGCCAATTGGCGCGACAATGTCGTAAGGACCCACGTGTGTTAGCTCAAACTGCGACTCATCCAGAGGGTCAATCTCTCCCCCGTCGCCAGAACCTGAACCAGGCCCCTTATCCAACACCGCAGTAGACTGTTTTTTTTGAAACCATCTCATGTGCTGCTCCAATTAAATCCAAACCCTGATGATAAGAGCAACCGCCCCCCCATTTCAATACCAAATTCAACCTTGTTTCCAACTCGCCACCCCGGCGGGCACCGCAACCTCCTTCATAATGTCCGCGAGAACGGATTCCGTCGTCACCCGGCGAAGCCGACTTTCTGGATTGAGAATGAGGCGATGTTGGAGAACCGGCGTAACAAGCGTCTTGATGTCATCCGGTATCACGTAGCTTCGCCCCAGCACCGCCGCATAGGCCTGGGCCGCACGAAAGAGCATCATAGATGCCCGGGGACTCCCTCCGAGCGTCAAATGGGTCGAGTCCCGGGTGCGGTGGACGAGGCGCACGATGTAATCCCGCACCTTCTCGTGAATAAAAATATCCCGGATTGACCGCTGCATGCGCTGAATGGTGAGCGGGTCTGTCACGGGCTTCAGTTCATCTATCGGATGGGCCAACCGTGTCTTTTCCAAAATGCTCAATTCCGCCATAATACTGGGATACCCCACCGAAAGACGCATCATAAAGCGGTCAAGTTGGGCTTCCGGCAGGGGAAAGGTGCCCTCATGCTCCACCGGATTCTGGGTGGCAAACACCGAAAATGGGGGTGCCAGCTTGTAGGTATGGCCATCTGCGGAGACCTGGCCTTCGGCCATCGCCTCCAAGAGCGCAGATTGTGTTCGTGGGGTTGCCCGGTTGATTTCGTCCGCCACCAGCACCTGAGAAAATATGGGTCCCTTGCGAAACTCAAAGTCCTGACGCTGCTGATTGTAGATGGACACCCCGATAATATCCGTTGGCAACAGATCAGGCGTACACTGAATTCGGTTGAACGTGCATCCGCTGGAAACCGCCAACGCACGCACCAACATCGTTTTAGCCACGCCAGGCACGTCTTCCAGAAGCACATGCCCGCCAGCGAGATACGCCGCGAGGGCACGCTGGACCACTTGGGGTTTGTCCAGTATGACCCGTTCCACATTACTGATAAGATCTTTGATAACCTGTCTGAATCCTGCCACAACACATCCTCATTTCTGCTCAAACACAAACTCGATAATACATGGAGTTTTTCTCGGAAGCAAGCACCGCAATTTCACGGTTACACGTAAGTAAATGATTGTTGACAGCGAGCAGGATCATTGTTAAGCTGAATTTATAACACACGCTGGAGTATGCTTCCCGTCTCAGGTGGGCGTATGTCCTATCGGCGGCCACAAGCTACTGATGCTCGCCGGACGGGAGGTCTGCGCACGCTGCTCCAGCAAGTCGAACAGACAAAGGAAAACGCCATGAACACACCACGACCTGCTATTCTCACTGTTGTGGTGCTCCTTTTGGGCCTTGCAACTGCGCCTGCGACCTTGGCCGACGAAATTACTATCGACGGCGTTCACTACCGGGATGCCTACGTTCGTGCAACGGAACTCACCTATTTCGTCCAAACCCCGGCCGACGGAAAGGTTATCTCGGCCCTGCGGAGTACGGTGGACGAGACTTCGGTTCATCTCACAGCGGATCCCGAGGTACGTGGAGCGTTATTGGCGCGCTGGAAGGAAAACAGTCCGCGCCATCAGCAAAAAATGAAAGTGCAGAAACAGATCACTGCTATCAAGGCACGTGCAGTCTCCTCCGAACGCGAGAGCGTGCCCGCCATACCAACCTTGGCCCTCCAGGGCGTTGCAGCGCGGTCCACCCACGAAGAGGCAGGGCTGCGCTCTGATGGATATGTTCCCTATATCAAGCTGAAGGACGTTCCGTTGGCCGCCGCTCTGGACGGAATCCTTCGACCCATGGGACTCGACTACAAGATTCACGGGGATATCGTATATATCAGTACCCCAAAGCTGCTTAACCGAGAGGCTTGGGGTCCCATACAAACCCGTTACTATCGTGCCCCCATGAACGAAACATTGGCCAAAATTATCCTCCGAGCTCCCGGCCAGACCGGAAGTGGAAGTTTCGGTGGCCAGCGTGGCTCCGGCGGTCAAGGTGGATTCGGGGGTGGCGGATTTGGTGGCCAGGGAGGTGGTCGTCAGAGCGGCGGATTCGGAGGTGGAGGTGGCTTTGGAGGTGCTCGGGGTGGTGGCGGGCAAGGTGGATTCGGCGGCGGTGGTCAAGGTGGCGGGTTCGGTGGTCAAGGCGGTGGCGGGCAGGGTGGATTCGGTGGTGGAGGTGGCGGTCGAGGCGGTGGATTTGGTGGCGGAGACGTGACAGCCATCGGAAACATCAGCCAACTCTTCTCCACGATAGATGACCGCACGGTGGGCGAAGCACCGGCAACGATCGGCAACGGATACGCGTTTCAGCGATAACTCGTCAAAGCCAGTGCAATCAACGTTTTGCGCTATGCCGTCGGCGTAGCCTTCGCAATCACGTGCGAGCAGGTCTTGTGGTGGAGACCATGGTTACCCGTTGCCGTGAGGCCTTCCTTAATCGGGTATCTTCCGCATTCGTAAGCGTTCACAACGCCCCATCTTGGTCCTTAAAAAATCAATCTGCGGTTGGCACACAATTACATCAAGAGTATTCCACAATTCTTCGTACCCTCTTCCCACGGGAAGATTCAAAGCACACATATTAAAGGAAAAGCCTATGTGGAAACACATCCTGATCGTCACGCTCCTGCTCGGATTCATTCTTACACCGGCCCTCATCGCTGGGGATGAGTTGGTGGAGGGATTCACCAATCCACCCGATTCCGCCCGGCCCTGGGTGTACTGGTTCATCATGGACGGCAACTTGAGCCGAGAAGGAATCACGACGGATTTTGAGTCCCTGGAAGCCGCCGGTATCGGTGGTGTCATCATCATGGAGGTGAATGTCGGAATCCCCCGTGGCCCGGTCGAGTTTGTGAGCGATGAATGGTGTGTGCTTTTTGCGCACGCCGTCGAGGAGGCGGAACGGCTCGGGCTTGAGATCACGCTGAACGCGGGACCTGGATGGACCGGCAGCGGCGGACCGTGGGTGAAGGCGGAGCAGTCCATGCAGCATCTGGTGGCCAGCGCTGTCGAGGTCAAAGGCCCCGCGAATTTTGATGGGGTCCTGCCGCGCCCGGAGCCACGGCCGCCCTACTTTGGAGAATCGGGCTTGCCAGAAGCGCTCTTGGACGCACGCAAGGATTTCTACGCGGATGTCGCGGTACTCGCCTTTCCGCGTCCCGACGCGTCACGCCTTGCGGATATCGACGAGAAGGCGCTCTACGTGCGCGAGCCCTATACGTCCAGACCCGGCACAACGCCCTATATTCCCGCCCCGGCCTCCCACCCGGCATTGCCTTCAAGCGCCATCGTGGCTACAAAGGATATTATCGACCTCACCAGCCGCTTGGAACCTGATGGGCGTCTGGCTTGGGAGGTGCCCGCCGGAGAATGGACCATCCTCCGTTTCGGACGAAGAAACACCGGTGCAAACACCCGTCCCGCGCCCCAAACCGGATTGGGCCTTGAAAGCGACAAGTTTGATACCGCAGCCCTCGACGCCCACTTCGACGCCTTTATTGGCAAGCTCCTTCGGGCCGTGGGACCCCGCCCTGCGGATCGAAAGAGCGGTTGGACCATGCTCCACATCGACAGTTGGGAGATGGGATCGCAAAACTGGACAGCAGGCTTTTCCCACGAATTCAAACGTCGGCGCGGCTACGACCCATTGCCCTACCTCCCCGCCATGACGGGCCGCGTTGTTGAGAGTGTCGAGATCTCCGAACGCTTCCTCTGGGATCTGCGGCTCACCGCCCAGGAACTCGTCATCGAAAATCACGCGGGCCACCTCAAGGAACTGGGCCGTCGTCACGGCTTTGGCCTTTCCATCGAACCCTACGACATGAACCCAACATCGGACATGACCTTGGGCGGCGTGGCCGATGTGCCCATGTGCGAATTCTGGTCGAAAGGCTTCGGCTTCAACTCCGCCTTTACCTGCATCGAGTCAACTTCCGTCGGGCATACCCTCGGACGGCCCATCATTGCTGCGGAAGCCTTCACCTCGGGCGCGAAGGAAGCCTGGCAACTCTACCCGGCGAATATGAAAAATCAGGGGGACTGGGCATTTGCCACCGGAATCAACCGCATTGTATTTCATCGCTTTGCCCATCAGCCCTGGCCGGATCGACGTCCAGGCATGACCATGGGGCCTTACGGGGTCCACTGGGATCGCACCCAAACCTGGTGGCCCATGGTGTCGGAATACCATCGCTACATTGCGCGATGCCAGTTCCTCCTTCGCCAGGGCACGAACGTCGCCGATATCTGCTACCTGGTGCCCGAGGGCGCACCCCATGTGTTCCGCCCGCCCGCCTCCGCCCTGGCCGGTGAACTCCTCGACCGGCGAGGCTACAATTTCGATGGCTGCGCTCCCGATACCCTGCTGGAAAAAGCCCGCGTCAAAGAAGGCCGCATCGTATTTCCGGGAGGCGCATCCTATCGCCTCCTTGTCCTCCCTGCCTTCGACACCATGACGCCCGCCCTCTTGCGAAAGATTACGGAACTGGTCAAATCCGGAGCTACTGTTATTGGTCCTCCGCCCCGAAAATCACCCAGTCTGTCCGAGTATCCCCAGTGCGACCAGGAGGTGCAATCCCTCGCCACAGCGCTCTGGGGCGACACAAAGCCGCCGACGCATGTTGTTGAGCGGACGCTGGGCCAAGGTCGCGTGCTCTGGGGCGGAGATTTGCAGGTCGCCACGCCGGGCGAACCCTATACCCCGGAGATTGCGCCGGTACATTGGATGCTCTATCCCGAATATGAAGCCACGGCGGATGTCCTTGCCGGGATGGACCTCCCCCCCGATTTCGAGGCCGATGGCCCCATCCGCTACACCCACCGGCGTTCGGAGGAATATGACCTTTACTTTGTCGCAAACCAAACGGCGGAATTGCTAGATGCCACATGCACGTTCCGCACGATGGGACGCGCGCCGGAATTATGGAACCCGGTCACGGGCGCAATTCAGGATCTGTCGGAATTTTCTCAAAAAGAAGGTCGCACCTCGGTGTCGATTCGTTTTGAGCCGCACCAGAGCTTCTTCGTCGTATTTCGTAAGAAATCGACACGTGACACGCTGCCGAAATCAATGTACCCAGACTTCCCGCTCCTGAAGAATGTCGCCGAGCTTGCTGGCCCCTGGAAAGTGTCTTTTGACGAGACGCTGGGCGGCCCAAAAAACGCCCGCTTTGAGACCCTGAGCGATTGGAGCAAGCATCCCGACCCCGGAATTAAGTACTACGCTGGCATGGCCACCTATGACAAGACCTTCGATCTCCCCGTCGCTGCTCAGGCCGATGGGGAATCAATCCTCCTCGATCTCGGCGAGGTCCACAGCATGGCCCGCGTCCGCCTCAACGGACACGACCTCGGCATCTTGTGGTGCGCCCCGTGGCGTGTGGATATTACGCAGGTCGTACAGGCGAAAGGAAACCGGCTGGAGATCGAGGTGGCGAACCTGTGGCCGAACCGCCTCATCGGCGACAGCGCCCTACCGGAGGAAGAACGGATAACCTGGACCACATGGAGTCCCTACCAACCCGACTCCCCCCTGCTACCCTCCGGCTTACTTGGCCCTGTAAAGATCATGGCGAGCAAGTGATGCCGCCCTGAACCTTTAAGGGACTGACGCGGACCAATCACCTCAGGTACGCTGAAAAATCATAACTTCACACGCCGAACCGCGCAGAAACAAAGGGCACTCGAAGGTCCGTGGCCGTCGTTTGCGAAAAGACCGCCCAAGGGACGTACCCCCGCACGGGCGATAGGATAACACTATGCGCCACGTGGCCCGTGCCGAAATCCCAGAGAAACGCGGCCCACGATAACGCGGGGGCATGTCCCGGTGGAGCACGATGGGCGCGGCTGGTCTAACGAGACGAATTCTTCCCATAACCCACCGGGACAGGCACGCGCCTCAACGGTTTCCGCCCTGCCCACGGCGCTCGGTTCGCCAACACACACACCGCCACAAAACCGATGGCATGGGCGCGAGTCCGTCCCTGAGGGACTGACGCGGACCAAAGACCTCAGGTACGCTGAAAAATCATAACTTCACACGCTGAACCTCATGGAAACAAGAAAACTCAAAGGTCCGTGGCATGTCCCGGTGGAGCAACGATATGCGCGGCGGGCTTGAAGAGACGAATTCTTCCCATAACCCACCGGGACAGGCACGCGCGTCAACGGCATCCGCCCTGCCCACGGCGCTCAGTTCGCCCCCACACTACCCCGCCACAAAACCCGATGGCATGGGCGCGAGTCCGTCCCTGAGTTACGCCGACAGCGTAACCGAGGCAAAAAACTGCTGGCTGGTCCAATATTGAAACCATTCCTGCAACGCTTCGGCGAAGTCCTGGTCTCCAAGGTCACTGCAGGCCGCAGCGTTTTCGATGGCATCGCCGAGTACATCGCCCTTGGCAAGAGCCTCTAAGAGTACATACTGTGCGTGCGTCAATTCATGGCGGCGAACGACGTAGTCCCGGCGTGTAATCGCAACGTAGGAATCCAACGGTGACGGAAAGGGTGTCTCCTCGCCCGCCGAGGCCTGGCGCGCAAGCGTGTAAAACTCATTGAGGGGAAAGCGCGTGGCAATTAGCTGGAGGCACGGGACTGGGTTCAAGCGGGCCGAGGGCCATTGCTCGGGCTCAATGTCCTGAAGCTTCTCCGCGCTCAATATGGATTTACCTTCGATGCCGGGACCGTCAAATACCTGGCCAATAACCCACTCCAGGTTTGCCAAGTCAATCAGGAAATCGGGCCAGCCCAAAAGCCTTTCTTCATCTCTGGGAGGCGCGTCATCGGCATCGGGCCGCGTTTCGCCCAAGTACTGGGAGAAGCGCTCCCCAAGATGGCCCAAGGTATAGGACTGGGAGGGGTAGCGCTGCAAATAGTTAAAGGCGAAGCCATTGAAAACTTCGTCGCCAAGTATCCGCTTGAGCACCGGGTAAGAATCACCGAGGCATTCTATCAGGCGGGCGAAATAGGCGTTGCCGTAGATGGCGAGCCGGTCCCGGGCCGAAACCTTGTCGGAGCGGGTGACCATGTATTCCAAGTCTGCCCGCGACATGGGTGCCAATTCCAGCGCCTCGTCGGACTGAAGCCCCGCGCTAATTCCGGCGGGATCTGTCACGACCGCCTGGAACCACTGTTGAACCACGGAGAGGTCAGGCCATGCCTCCGAAGAATCCGATGTTTTCGACAACTCTGTCATAAATCTCTCGCTCATAAGCGTTCACCGAAAATCAGGAGGGCGGGTTTTCTTACCCGCCATAAAGCACCCGTTACGCCAACCAATGCGCGGGGGGCCACAAAAAAACGTGCGTGGCCTTTGTTGGTGCCACACGGCCTTTGTTGCGGACTGGAAAGTCCACACGCCTGTCTCATTCCACTTCCACGGGAACATAGTGCAAGGGATGGGGCACGACGACATCGTTGGCATCATCTCGTGCATCCTCGTCAACAGGAGCGGCCTCCGGCACCACGCTCGGCAGGTGCTCGCTCATAAACTGCTTCGCTTTCAAGACCTCTTCGTGAAGGACCGGGAAGGGTGGAATGCTGGCATCCCACTCCAGGAGGGTTGAGACCCCACCCGTGAGCTGATGGGCCATGCGGTACAAGTCCCACACGGGGTCGATGACGTGGCCATCATGGGTGTCGATAAGGTGGGTCGTGCAGTTCGTGTGTCCCGCCAGATGAAACTGGACAACACGCTCATGGGGAATCGACCGGATGAACTCCGCAGGGTCGCGGTCGTGATTGAAACTCGACACGTAGACGTTATTTACATCCAGCAGCAGACCGCAATCCGTATCCTCCGCCAACCGGGAGATGAATTCCGCCTCGCTCATGGTGGATCCGGCAAACTCCACATAGGTGCTGGGATTCTCCAGTATCAAGGGGCGCTCCAGAAAATCCTGTACAATCCGTACCCGCTCGCTGACGTGACGCAGCGTCTCCTCCGAATAGGGAATCGGAAGGAGGTCATGGGTATTGCGCGCCGCGACACCCGTCCAGCAAACATGGTCGGATATCCACTTGGGCTTAATATCCCGTGCGAGATTCTTGAGCCGCTGCAAGTAATCCATATTCAGGGGATCCGTCGAGCCGATGGACAAGGAAACGCCGTGCATTACGAGGGGATAACGCGCCGCGATCTGCTCCAGAACATGGCGGGGACGGCCCTGCGAATCCATGAAATTCTCGCTGATAATCTCGAACCAGTCCACTTTCGGCCAGTGTTCAAGAATGTGCCCAAAGTGAACCGAACGCAAGCCGAGACCAAGTCCAAGGTTGGGATAGCCAAGTCGGGGGTTTGTCATAGCATTGGCCTTTATCTACTGCACGCATTGAACCAAACGGTCTCGGCGTAGGCGTGTGAACTGAATTACAATCGTGCCGTGCGATCCCGCCATGGAAGCGTAGCATACGCGCCATGGCGGGTTCGTGCGCATAGCGCGTCAACAGCTTGGTGAACTAAGGAAAAACCGTAAGTGTTCATGGCCCAGCCAGCTTGGCCCTTAAAAACAACCGTCGGGTGCCACGGGTAGGCCTCTCAGGGCTTACCCGTGTAGTCCCCACCGGTGAGGAAGAGGATCCAGATTCAGTGGCTGCGGTTCTGCACAGGTAAACCCTAACGGGCCTACCCGTGGCACCCGACGGTCTTTTTTCGACTATAGTTTCCCGTGCCGTGAACACTTACGCACAACCAAGACCGTCATCCCCGCGTTCGCGGAGATGACGGGTCGCTTGCGCTATCAACGCTTACGCAAATCCTACCCCGCCTATGCGGGCACAGCACCAAACTTCTTGTCCATATCCTTCATCAGGTGCTCGAACTGCTTGCGGGCAAGGCCCCAGGATTTTTCGCTCAACGGCACGGAACAGTGGCCCTGCGCCTTGCAGGAATTCTGTCCAGGATAGCCGCCGCAGCCACCTCGACCCTTACACGCGTTGTGCCCGTTGCAACCATGGGCTTCAACCGTCGCGCACGAACCCTGGCCGGCACAGGAATGATCGCCTTTGCCCTTGCCTTTGCAGCTATTGAGTCCCTTGCAGACATTCGGGTCGGAAAGAAGAAGAGCGGGATCAACGGGAAAGTCCTTGCCCGACATCTTCTTGCCTTTTTTCCCTTTCTTCTTTTTCTTGCCGGAGCCCTCTGCCGCCATCGCTGCCTGGGAACCTGCCAAAATCCCGCCCGCAGCGGCAATAGCCAACTTCGAAAAATTACGCCGCGACACATTTTCTGCTGCCATCATGAATCTCCTTTAATCCTGGTAAAACCGTGTTTTCTATCGCCACGCCTGGAACGGCCAGGAGCGGCTAAGACCACAGTACCTTCGCTCTTGGACTGTATTCCTCTACGCTTGAAAATTAGGTCAACACGTTTTATTGCCTCATGATAGAATGGCGTGGAAGCCAAGGGATTTGAGCAAAATATCCTTTCCAAGTTGTCGACCTTCACGCAATACAGGTCGGCGTCCTGATACCGGGCCGCGCCAAGACTATCCCTCGCTTTAGCGGATCTTAGTCCGCGTAGCGGATGGCGGACTAAAGCTTGGGGTGTAGCGAGGTCTCGGACGCACCGGAGGCGGGAACGAGCGAAGCCCCAGGAAAAGGAGCCATGAACGGGATAAGCCCGCGTAGCGGGTGGCGGAAGTATCAGGCATCATCATGTACTACAAAATCGTCGAACAATTTGGCCCACAGAACGGAGAGAGATGGCAGGGCTATCTCACCTGGAGAGGACTGAACCTCACCCGGTTCGACTCGGTGGATGGCATTCTAAGACCCGATCTTTTCGTGCCTGAATCACGTGAGGACTGGGACAACTGTGTCACTGAAAATTTCAAGCTGAGCCTCATCACAAACCTCGACTATGCCCGAGCAATCCTTCAACGGTTCAACGACCCCATTCTCTTGGGCGTAGAAATTGAGCTTAATGAGGGATACGATCCCAAGGATGGACTGCTGGGCTTTGACATCATGGAGAGGGAGTGCCAGATTTCACTGGTCACCAATTGTGGCAAGGATGATCTGATTGACGACCATGTCATGCCCAATGGACTCATTGGCGAGTTTGAGCAAGCCTTGCAGATACGCGATTCGCTCAGGAAAGGTTGCTTCTGTGACGGGCACGCAGAGCACTGTGAAGTCTGGGCCGTGTACCGGAACTTCTGGGGGCTTCCTCGCCCCAGCCGTGAATGAACGATTCCGTCGCATCACAACACCGACCGGGGGGCGGCAACAAGGCCCAGACAGGCGGGGCTGTACCTAAAAGACTAAGCGTCCTTGCAGCCAGGGCACGCCTGGGAAGCACACAAGAGCAAGCCAAGTAGAGGTAGATCCTGGATAGACCATATTTGGTAATTATAAATTCCACTATGCAGACCAAATATGGTAACATTATATCGACTTTCCTCAGGTGCTTTGCTGCCTTAGTCCGCAAGAACTGCCAAAATAGGAAGAAGTTTCTTAGGCGCGAGACGGTCGGTACCGGTTGTGCCCCGGCCACTTTGGCTAAGGCACCGTCGATGATGGGATATGGAGATTGACCCGTGAAAAGAGTTGACTTTGTTGGAAGTCGCACGCTGAAGAAAATGCAAGGCTTCCCAGAGACTGTGCGAGACGTTGTAATCCAAGCACTGAGACACGCCCAGAAAGGGCTTAAACATCAGTGCGCCAAACCCATGAAGGGCTTTGGTGGCACCGGTGTCGTTGAAATTGTGAATAGCGCGGAAGGAAGCACGTACCGCGTAGTCTACACGACGCTTGTCAAGGATCGGATATGCGTGCTCCATGCATTCAAGAAGAAATCCACGCACGGCATTTCCACTCCCAAAAAGGAAATTGATTTAATCAGGGCCAGGCTAAGAGATGCCAAGAACCTCTACAAAAAATAAGTCCGGAAAATCAGACAGAGAAAGTAGGTCGATCATGAACATGGACACTCTAAAGACAAAAGCCAGCACGAAAACAGAACTCATCGAGAGCAGCGGAAACCTCTTCGCCGATCTCGGACTGCCAAATCCTGAGCTCAGGCAACTCAAATCCGATGTAGCTTGTGAAATACAGGCGGCGATTGAACGCAAGGGAATCACCCAGAAAGTTGCAAGTGAGCTTATGGAGATACCGGCCTCCAAGGTGTCCAACATCGTGTGCGGCCGCCTCAGTGGCTATACGCTCGACCGCCTCTTCATGTACCTGAACAAGCTCGACGTTGACGTGAACGTCAAGATGCGGGTTAAACCAGAAAAACGCGAGCACGCGGAACTGCGGGCCATATAGCCCCTGCCCAATGGGCTTCCATTCTCCGAATCACTCCCTTCAAAACCTTGGACACCCAGAGCCAGATACGAAATCCACGTTACACGGACGCGATGGACCCCTCGCCTGATCGGCCTGGTCGCGAAACTCAGCTATCTTCAGCCACCCCGTCGGGTTCTTCAGACCGTGCGCTATCAAGGACCTTAAACGTGAGCACCACAATCATGACAAAAAACATGACAAACACCGCCATGGTCGGAAGCTGTGTCGCCTTGTAATACAACCCATAGGATTCTCGGCTCAGGAAAATCCAGACATCGGTTCCCGGCACATTCAACTTGAACCACGATGTAGCACCCGCCCTGAGTACCCAAGCATCCTCCCCCACAGCCAAGCCCGTTCTCAGG
>JAJRPE010000223.1 GCA_024280935.1 Candidatus Hydrogenedentota bacterium | reverse complement strand
TCCCGCTCCAGGCAGATGGTGGGGATGCCCGCTTCCATGGCCTTGCCCATCACCTTGGTGAGGGGGGCCGATTCGTTGGGCGCAACGATAAGCAGGTCTGGCTTCTGCCGGATGGCCGTCTCGATTTGGGCGATCTGCTTGCTGTTGTCTTGCTGGCCGTCCTTGATGACCAGTTCGATGTCATCGTGTTCCGCAGCCAGATTCGTTAACAGCGCATTTTGGGCCGCACGGTAGGGCTCGGCGTTGTTACACTGGGAAAAGATAACGAGAAACTTCTCCGGGGATCCCGAACCCTCCCCGGAGGACGGGGTTTCAGTTCCGCATCCCGCCATCACGACGAGAATGAACAGACCAATGATGGGGGAAAGCATCGTGTGCAATTTTTTCATGATAACTCCTTGTTGGGGTTTAGCGCCTTAATTTGAAAAACTGCTATGAAAACAAGACACCGTCACGTCATTCCCACGCACGTGGGAATCCAGAACGCGGCAGGTTTGCACCAAGTCCCACTGGATCCCCGCGTTCGCGGGGATGACGGTCTTGTAGGTTGTGGGCGAAGCTCACTTTATTGCGCCTACGCCGCTTCCTTGGTTTTTTGTAGACATACCGCCAGTATAATGATTGCGGCCTTCAGCATCATCTGGATGTTGCTGTCTATGTTGTTGAGACCCAGAATGTTGGTCAGCACCCCCATAATAAGTGTGCCGATGACCGTTCCCAGGATGGTGCCCTTGCCGCCCGCCAGGCTGGTGCCGCCGATAGCGACCGCAGCAATGGCCTCCAGTTCGTAGGACATGCCGGCGTTGGGGCTTCCCTGGTGGGTTTGCGCGCAATGAATAACGCCCGCCAGACCGGCCAGCAATCCGCAGAGCCCGTAGACCTTGATCTGTATGGCCTGCACCGGGAGCCCGGCGTAGCGCGCGGCCAGGGGATTGTCGCCAAAGGCGCGGGCATGGCGGCCAAACACGGTTCGGGAAAGGAGAAAGGCGAAGACCGCCGCAAGAATCAGGAAGGAACCGATAACCACGACCTTGTGGGAGGCGAAGTCGGCAAAAACCGCCGACACATCGTCGCCGAATCCAATGTCGATGTTGGTGTTCCGGGTCAGCCACTTGGCCAGTCCCCGAACACCGAGCATGGCGGCAAGTGTGACAATAAATGGCTGAATACGCATACGGGCAATGATGAAACCGTTTGCGATGCCAACGGCCGTTCCTGCCAACAGGGCCAGGAGCACGGCCAGCCCGATATGGACCACCGAGCCGAGGCCTGGATCCCAGCGCGTCAGAACCAGCGCCGTTACCGAAGCGGACAGCGCCAGGACACTGCCGACGCTGAGATCGATGCCCGCCATGAGAATCACGAATGTCATGGCCAGGGCGATGATTCCGATCTCAGACACCTGGCGCAACATATCCGTAATGTTGCCTGGGTCCAGGAATATGCTGGATCCATTCCGGGCCTCGGGACTGACCAGAATGGCCACAGCCACAACAGCGATGAGTCCCAGAAAGGGCTTTATTCGTCCCAATAGTACGTGCATTAGATGTGCTCCATAGTTTATCCAAGTATGAACTATGACAAACACCGATTGCACGGAATGCTAAATGGGGTTACGTGAGATTTGGCGGCATGGGTCGTTCCGTTTTGGAGAATGGACAGGGGGGAAGCATGGTGGCCAGCGGTCGTCCCCCAATGCTTGCGTTTTTTTGGCGGGTTGTGCCACACTTCATGGGCAGAAGGGGATACGCACAGGATGAATGATCTTCAGAAGTCACGAAGCCGGGCGCGCAAACGAATCTTAGCAATCGTGGTGGCGGGCGGTGGGGCGTTAATTCTCTTCCCCATCGCGTTCTTCCACCTTCAGTCCCGAGCGATTGCCGCGCTGCGGGCAGAGCAAGACCAGGTCCGCGCAGAACTTGATGCCACGGGCTACCCCTTTACTTGGGAGGCGTGGGAAGCCCTGCAACCCACTTTTGACGAAGAAGACAATGGGGCCCCGCATATTGTGGATGCCGTGGACTTGATCAAGCTCCATTCCCTGGAAGACGACGCACTCCTACCCTACGTTGCCCGCTTGGAGACGCCTGCGGCCTACGAAGCGTACACGGAAGAGAGTGTGAAGGCCATGACGACCTACGTGGCGACGAACCAACCGGCGATTGATGCCTTCCTCTTGGGTGTGGCGCGGCCCCACGTCACGTTTTTCGCCGACGAGCCGGATGTGGACGAAGACGAACGCTTTGATTTCGAGATACAGCTGCTTCGACTCCACAAGGTGATTCGCGTCGCCACCGACCATGCCATGGCTACCGGTGACGATGAGCGATTCTGGCCATTGATTCGGGCGCAGGCATCCCCCTTTACGCGGTACCGCAATTACGCTACCGTGTTTCGGAACGGCACGGTGAACGTTAGTTGCGAGACTATCGAACGCGCGCTGAATAGGCGCCCCGTGTCGGTGAAGGAGCTTGCCGTTCTGGAAGCTCTCCTCGAACCCGCAGAGCCCATTGCATGGTTTCGCGCCTCCCTGATTTACGATGCCGATCCCGCCAATATGCCCGAACCACGGCTCTACCTGTTTCTTGATATGCCCCGTGCGTTCTTGGCCCAATCCTCGCTGCCCGACAGCGCGATGGAACGAATTGCGGGTCGCGACTATCAAGCCTTCAAGCTGCGAACCTTGGAAAACGTGCTGGATGCCTTCCACTTGTGTAAAAAACCATGGGGCGAAGCGGGTCCGGCGATCCAGGAGCGTCAAGAGACTGCGGATGCGGAGGGAAATAGTCTTTCCGAGATGTACGAGATGGGACCCTACCAGGGGATGATCCGCCTCTTCCGCGCCATGACCCGTCTGCGGCTTACGCGTATCGCGCTGGCTCTGGAGGGTTATCGGGCAAGCCATGGTCAATTGCCCGCCACGCTCGACGCCTTGGGTGAGTCCAACCCTTCTCTTGTTATGACGGACCCCTTCGATGGGCAATCCATCCGGTATGTGGTCAAGGGAGAAGGGTACCTGCTCTACAGTGTCGGAGAAAACCTGGCGGATGACGGTGGTGTGACACACCGGAAGCGACTTGCCCAGGAGACGAAGGGCGATATCGTGTTTGAGTTGCGGCGGTAGCCGAAACCCATCTCAAGACTTCCTCATCGCGACAGGGTTTTGGGGTGATTTACGGGAATTGGGTGTTCTGGTCACTACGTGACCATCACAGGCGAGACGCCCGTGCCACCCTCGTTTTTGAGAATCATGCTTCAATCAACAAGGGATCGGGTGGAACAGCCGTCTCGGCTGTTTTGTCGCACCGCAAGGTGTGATGGCGAAATCACGTTGGAATGGGCAATAAGTGCCAAATCGAATTCCGCCGGGAGCAGGAA
This sequence comes from Candidatus Hydrogenedentota bacterium, assembly GCA_024280935.1. Classification (GTDB taxonomy): domain Bacteria; phylum Hydrogenedentota; class Hydrogenedentia; order Hydrogenedentales; family JAEUWI01; genus JAEUWI01. The sequence goes on along the minus strand of JAJRPE010000223.1, from coordinate 4,081 downwards.
CTCTGATCTCAAGGTCTACTTTACCATAGCCAACTATATTCACCACAGAGTCACAGAGGACACAGAGAAAACGATCCTCTGTGCCCTCTGTGACTCTGTGACTCTGTGGTGAATCAAAAAGGAGTCACTAATCCGCCAATAGTCGCCGCTGAAGCAGGGCCGACATGTTTCGCCGTCCATCGGCGACGAGATAAACATAAACCGCATCTTTCTGCACCTCGTAGACGATTCGGTAGGGTTTGAAAAACACTTCGCGGAAGTCCGTTACCCCTCTTTCCGCGAGTTCCATGGGATACACGCCCCGCTCCGGGAACTCGCTGAGTCCTTCAATCACCGCCTCAATTTTGTCGTAAACATAATCCGCCGCCTCAGGCGAGTCGTTGGAAGCGATATAATCGTAGATGTCGATAAGGTCCCGTTGGGCCTTCTCCGTGATAAAGACCTCGTACCTCATACGTCATTATTTCGCTTCGTGCGCATCTTCGCGAAGAACTCACCAGCGGGTACGTGCTTCCCTTCCTCGACATCCTTACGGCCCAGCGCGGCAATTTTCAAGAGCGCCAAGGTCTCCTGGGTGCGCTCGTACTCGCGGAGGCTCTGTATAATCGCCTTCGCCTCGCCGTTTTGCGTTATGATGAGCGGTTCGCCATCCTTGCCAAGCTCGCGGACGATTTCCGCCGCGTGGGCCTTGAGGTAGCTGATAGGTTTGATTTGGGTGGATAGTCTCATGGCGGGCCTTTCTTTGCTATGGGCCAAATATAGACCGAAAACAGGTCGCCTGTCAAGCGCCAAGTGTCCAAAGGTCTTCAGTAGAGGCCTGAAGGCACTGTGACAACCGGGACGGATGTCCTACATTCTACGGCGCGTATCCAAAACCGCATAAAGCGGGTCTTTCGTTGTATAATAGGCGGGTCAAGCCAGTGGGGCTACCGCTTGGAAGCAGATTGCAGTCCCTCCCTATCAATCAGTCCCCGGAATACCCATGGAAAACCTTGCCCAAATAGTCCAATCGGCCCAAGCGGGCGATACGGATGCCTTCAACACGCTCGTGGACCGTTTTGGCGGTTTTGCGCACGAGCGTGCCTTTACGTGGCTGGGTGATCACCATCGGGCGGAGGAAGTGGTGCAGGAGGCCTTCCTGGAAGCGGCGTTGAAGTTGCACCAACTGAAGTCGCCCGAGGCCTTTTCGACATGGTTCAAGCGGATTGTCGTGAAGCAGTGCGACCGGGTTACGCGCCGGAAATCCCTGCCCACAGTGGAATTGACCCACGGGACCGAGGTATCCGATGGTGCCGCCAGCCCCAGCGCCATTCTCGATAGCCAAGTTCCGCAGACCGTTGTGCAGCGGGGTCTGAAACAGCTCAGTCCGGCCCAGCGCAACTTGCTCCATGCGGTCTATTGGGAGAACACCCCGCAAAAGGAAATCGCTGCCACCCTTGGCGTGCCCCTGACGACCGTAAAGAAGCGGGTCTATGATGCGCGCCAGAAACTGGCACAGGACGTGGGCCAAGCCCACGAGCTTGTGGAACAGGACCCTGGCTCCGCGTTCTCCGACGAGACCCAGTTATTCATGGCGGCATGGCATGGCCATCGGGGCAAGGTCCAGGCATTGCTTGCCGCCCAGCCCGCCATGCTCAACGCCCGAAACAGCGAAGGCCTTTCTCTGCTGCTCTTCGCGGCCCACGCGGCCCACTACAGCCAGCGCGATGAGATTAGTTCATGGCTCCTGAGTGCGGGTGCTGAGACGGGTTTTTTTTCGGCAGCCGCCTTGGGACTTCAGCGGGACGTGCTGCGGGCGTTGCGCACAAACACGGTGGATAACGTCGGGCCCTGGCGACGGACCGCACTCCATTGGGCCACCTGTGGCGGACACATTAAATTAGCGACCGCTTTGCTGGATCACGGTGCCGACCCCAATCGGGTTGACCATTGGGGATGTACGAGCGTGCATCTGGCGGTGGACTTCGGGCAGGCCGACGTTCTTAATCTGCTTTTGTCACGGGGCGGCGACCCCAAGCGGGTCATGGGCAACGGAAAGAACCTCCTCCATCTGGCCGCGTGCCAGGGGAATCGCGACATGGTGGATCGGGTCCGACATGCGGGCCTGCGCTTGGATATTTTCACCGCCGCCGCCCTCGGGCACGTGGGCCTGGCAGATCGCCTGCTTAATGAAGACGAATCTCAACTTTCCCGAACGCTGCGCATTGGCGCGACGCCCCTGCAAATTGCCGCAGAGCGGGGACACCAGACCATGACGGAATTCCTCCTGTCACGAGGCGCCACCCTGGATCCGATCAGCGCGATTGCTCTGGACGATGAGGCGGCCCTTTTCGAACTGCTGGAACGCCAACCCGCGTCGGTGGATCGCCATGCGGGTTCTTTCGGGTTTACCCCGCTTCATGCGGCATCGGTTCGTGGGCGAAATGACCTTGTACAACATCTCCTTCGCCAGGGAGCCGATATCAACCGAAGTGACCGCATGTTTCAGAAGACCCCCATGGAAGAAGCGCTCTTCTTTGGCAAAGAAAGCGCGGCACGGCTGCTCCATCGTCATGGTGGTCGGCTGGCTTCGCCTGTGGAGTTGAAACACTAAGCAATGCAGTAACAGTTGAATCAGCCAGTAACCACCTGCATAGCAGATGGCTTGAGGATGGCCCCTGAAAGTGGCCGATTCAGGTATGAAGCCAAAGCAGTTAGTCCCGTAGGGACGACATATCGTAGCCCAGCGGTGGAGCGAGGTACGAGCGGAACCCTGGGTAGACCGGCCCACAGAGGGCTGAACCCCAAAGGGGTGGCATAGAAAAATACGAGCACATTCCCAACGCCTCTATGTCACCCCTTCGGGGTTAGACATCTTTTTCGTCGAGCTATCCCAGGGTTCGCTTCGCTCACACCTGGGCTACGATATGCCGTCCCTACGGGACTAAAACAACATGGCGCATACCGTGCGCTGTATGAACCCCAGCAACTAACGCGGGAACGGCAGAGCCTTGTGAATTCTCACCAGTAGAGCTGATGGTTTAGCTTATGAATTAAGGGGCTGCCATCCATTGGGCCTGAGACGGAACGGGGGCTGTGCCGACAGTAACTTAATTTTTTGTCACTAAACATACAACAAAGGAGAAAACACTATGGCAGACGCAGAAAAAATAATGGACTTTGACCATGAGCTGGCCTACAAGGTCGCCGATATGTCACTGTCCGACTGGGGCCGCAAAGAACTGGATATCGCCGAGATCGAAATGCCGGGCCTCGTGTCCATTCGTGATCGCTATGCGGCTAATCAGCCCCTCAAGGGCGCAGTCATCATGGGATCGCTTCACATGACTATCCAAACGGCGGTGCTGATCGAGACGTTGGTCGCGCTCGGTGCGGAAGTGCGCTGGGCCAGTTGCAACATCTTCTCGACGCAGGATCACGCGGCGGCAGCCATCGCGAAAACCGGCGTTCCCGTATTTGCATGGAAGGAAGAAACCCTTAAAGAATACTGGTGGTGTACCTACCAGGCCATGCTTTTTTCCGGCGGGCGCACGCTGAACATGATCGTGGACGATGGCGGCGACGCGACGCTCCTCATCCACCGTGGCTATGATTTTGAAGAGCACTTCACGAAGCACGGCAGCTTGCCCGAAATCTGCACGGACAACGAAGAAATCGAAGTCATCGACACCCTGCTTCACAAGGTACACGGCGAAGACCCCAATCGCTGGCACAAAACCATCGAAGGCTGGATTGGCGTTTCGGAAGAAACGACCACCGGCGTACACCGCCTCTACCAGATGATGGAAAAGGGCGAACTTCGCACCCGTGCCATGAACGTGAACGACTCCGTGACCAAGTCCAAATTCGACAACCTCTACGGTTGCCGCGAGTCCCTGGCCGACGGTATCAAGCGTGCTACCGACGTGATGATTGCCGGTAAGGTCGTGGTCGTCGCTGGGTATGGCGACGTGGGTAAGGGTTGTGCCGACGCCATGAAGGGCCTCGGTGCTCGCGTCATGGTCACGGAAATCGACCCCATCTGCGCCCTCCAGGCGTGCATGGAAGGCTATGAAGTGTTGCCGATGAACGAAGCCGCGCC
>JAJRPE010000222.1 GCA_024280935.1 Candidatus Hydrogenedentota bacterium | reverse complement strand
CCCTGGTGGATGATAATATTTCCGAAGCCTTCCGCGCCCATGCCGAAAAAACGCTCACGGAGTGGTGGGAGGACAACAAGGTGCGGCGCATATTCCTGACCCAACTGGATGCCATGCTCATGCTGGCGCCTACGGCGGTAGCCCTGCCTCTGGCGGTCTATTCGGGGGGCGTCGGTGTGCCGGAAGTGGTGGCGGCGACAAGTCCCCTGGCGGGTGAGTTTTTCGCCCGCGTTATGGAGCACCAGTTTGCGGACAAGTGGCTGGACCTTATCGCCCCGTGGCACGAGGAGCAGCAGACGCGCTTCGAGAATGCCCTCATTGAACACGTATTGTATGGTGCGCTCACGCCGCTGTCCGAAGGCCAGGCCGCTCTGAATGGTGACGCGGCAGAGACCCTTCGAAGGATACATGCCCAGTGTCTGAAAGTATCTTAAACGTTCTGGAACACTTGGATGCCCTGGCGGCTTATGACGGCCCCTGGAAGGCGTTGCGCCAGGAAAGCGTGCGCTTGCAGGAGCGTGTCGACGAGCTACGCACCCGCGAAAACCGTTTGGACGATGTGCTGATGGTGGCCTTGGTGGGTGGCTCCGGCGTGGGCAAGTCAACCTTGCTCAATGCCATCGCCGGCGACCAGATTGCCCTGACCTCCGCCATGCGCCCCTGCACGACCAAGCCCACGGCCTATCACCCGCCGGGGACCGAACTGCCCTTCCATGAGTGGAACGGGGTACCCCGTTCGGCGCTGGAAAACCTCGTGTTGATCGACACGCCCGACTCCGACAGTATCGCCCATGCCCATCGCGAGCGGACGGTCGAAGTCCTCAAGCAATGTGATTTGATCATCCTGTGTGCCAGCACGGAGAAATACCTGGACGAGGCTACGTGGTCCCTCTTGCGGCCCCTGCGCGGACAGCGGGCCATGATTTGTGTGGAGACGAAAGCAGGGTCCCACCCTTCGGTGCAGGAACATTGGCTGGCGCGTTTGAAGGAGCAGGGCTTTGAGATTGGACCCTACTTCCGCGTGAATGCCCTCCGAACCCTGGACCGGAAGATGGCGGGTACTGCGCCGGAAGATGACGAGTATGATTCGCCCGCCCTGGATCGTTTTTTGCGCCAGGAACTCAGCCGGGAACGCATCGCCCGAATTAAGCGGTCCAACGTGGCGGGCCTCCTGCAGAAAGCGACCCAGCGTCTGGATGAAATCGCGGCGGGGATTCGCCCGAGCCTCTCGGCGCTGGAAAAGACTATTGGAGAGGCGGACAAGGCACTGGCCCGGGAAAGTCTCGGCTTCGTCAGTGACAACCTCTTTGCCGAACCCCACCTCTGGACCTACGCCGTGGGACGGGAAACCAGTGTGCGCTCCAAGGGCTGGATTGGCCTGTGTTATCGCATGGTGGAGGCGCTCCGGGGCCTGCCCATGAAAATGCCGGGCATCCTTTCCCTTTATGGGATGAAGAGTTCGAGCGGTCGCCGCGCTGCGGAGATGTTGACCACCGACGACCTCATGCAGAACGACGAAAAGGTTGTGCCGGAGCGCGTGCTGGAGTTTTATCGCGCCCAACAGAGTGAACTGGCCCTGGCCTTCGTCCGTGCCGGGATTGACGCGCTGGACGGCGGGTCAGGCGAAGCCGCCTTTCAGGCGGAGCTGAATCGCCGTCTGTCTTCGGTGATTAAGGGGCCAGCCCGTGATCGGGTTCGGAAGGGTGCGCAGCGCCTGAGCCGTTGGCTGGCAACGGTGGTGCTTGAAGCGCCGCCCACCGCCTTTCTCGGCTACACCGGCTATATCGTCGTAACGTCCTACCTCGACGCGGAGATATTCGGAATCGCATTCTTTGTTCATTCGGGAATGGTGCTGGCCATTATCACCGGCCTCGAACTGGTCGGTCTTTCCTTCGCGGTTCGTTCCGTGGCCTGGATGGCGCGGCAGGGAAGCCTCCAGGATTTGCGCACCGCGTTCCTGGCGCCCCAACTGGCCTTCCAGCACGAGAAGGCGGTGCTGCGCGACGTGAAAGAGAATCTGGAGCGCATCGAAGCGATTAAGTCGCTGGTCATGTAGCTGGGATCTGTTGTGGTGCGGGTCATGTCATGTTTAAGAGCGTATGGGGCAAATGGGTCGTATGACGCATAGATCCCAACGTGAGATCCGACCACAACCCAATACTATCCAAGGAGACTTGGAGGGGTGCCACCCTCATGCGGGGGAGCTTGCGGGTGCAAGGTATCAGAACAGGCCTGTCGAAAAGAGACTGGCCGAAGCGTCTCCTAGGCCAAGTGATGCCATAAGCAGTTTTTGTAAACCCGCACCCGCAAACTTAGCCGGGAACCGGCTTCGTGTGAGGGTGGCACCCTTGACGCTTCCTTTGCAGACTTCAGGCACCCCAAAAAAAATCAAAAGTTGACCATCCCGCTGAGCATATTTTAAGCTTCATTGCCACAACAGCTTATGGACAGGGCCACATGAAGCTTCTTGCTTTTTATAGCGGTTTTCCCAGAGTAAGGCACAAACGGAAAAGCAAACAACAAGCCTATTCCCCCGCCAGAATTCAGACCCACCATTTACCAAGTGGCATAAAACGGGTCTGCCGCATCGCCAATACGCGGCCCCATGCTACGCTAAAGCACAACCAGGAGCACAATGCCAAGTGCCACGATGGCCAGCACGAGTCCCACGATAAGAAACACGACCTTGTTGCCTGTCATCTCGGGAACGCTCCCGACATGGCTGGACGAACGCATGGCGGCCTTCACCTCTTCGGGCGTTGGGCCATCCCGGTGCCGGGCTTCGGTGTGGCTCGGTTGGGTCAACGTGATCATGGCATCGTTGATTTCACTCTTGAGTTCAATAGCCTCTTGATGTTGGTGATGGAGGGCGAGTTCTTCGAGGAGATCCAAGGCTTCGTTGGTCTCTCCGATTTCCACCAGACAGCGCGCCCGGGGGAACATCACGTTGGGCGAGTTGGGGAAGGCCTGATCCAGTTCTTCGAGGAGGGCGAGGGCTTCGTCAAAGCGGCCCTGTTGATAAAGCATGTCGGCTTGGCCGAATTTGTTTTGTGCGGTATGTCGTTCCATGGAGATCCCTGTACAACGAGAATACCCAGGATAATACTGTAGCGGCGGCTCATGCGCAACTTTCGACCGTCTTTACACGGTAGCGTCCAGAACGTCGCTAAAGACCCAGCCATAGCCCAGAATTAGCATGATGGCGGCGAATATGATGGAGAAACCCGTCGCCAGTACGGTTTGCAGCATGAGAAAGAGAAGTAATTCCCCGATGGCAAAGGCGTAGTGCCGACGGAGCACGACTGGAATCGCGATCCAGCCGACCACGGGCACAAGCAGCAGCAGGCTGGTTACGAACGCATATTGCATTACGTCAAACACGTTGTCCACCGGGGACTCATAGCGCTGGCGCCCCATGAGTCCCAGCAGCACGAACATCGTCACCGTGTTGGCGGCGAAACTGGTTCCCAGAAAGAGGACGAGCACCTGGCCGAAGGAAAGGGTGTCGTGCTGGGTGCCCAAGGATATGCCGGTGGAAGGCCCGGCACCCGGCGCGTAATAGACGAAGGCCCCGGTGCTGATTAGAAAGGCCAGGAGCAGCGCGGCGGCCCCGAATCCGTAGAGGACTGCACGGGCAGAGCCGTGCTGGGCAGGCAGGGCGGTCTGGTTCTCCGGGTTTTGCATGAGCATGGCGAGTAGATGCCGGTCGTCAGTGCTCAGCTTGCGCGTGCCGCTGGCCGACATAATGGGCGCTTCGACCCGGTCCTCCCCGGCAAAGCGGCTCAGAATGAGTTCGGCCCGTTCGTCTTGAAAGCGCTCCAGGAGTTGCTGGCAGAGGGCAATGGATTCCTGGGCGCGGCCCAACTGCTCCAGGCAGAGTGCGGCGGAGTACATGATGTGTTTCTGGCGGGGGAATTCCCGGTTCAGCCGTTGCAGGAGATGGAGCGCGTCTTCGTGCCGCCCCTGTGTAAAGAGCGCATCGGCTTCTAGAAACTTCTCTTTGGCCTCTTTCTTGTCCAATGCGGTGTCCGTCGTTGCCCTTTCCCCGGTTACGACGGCTATTCTACCGTGGGTCTTGCCCACAACCCAAATGCGGGGCGAGCACGACCAAGAGAAGGCGATCATCTTTCTGTATTGGAGATTGACTACTGACTGTTTCGGTCACTTTTGTAGAAACACCGCTAGCGGGTCAATCCATGCGGCCCGCATGATGCAATATGGTGTGAGAATACGATACTCTGAGGCCGTGGTGAAAGTAATGAATTGCTACAACAGGAGCTTTCATTCATGACCATGCTTACTGAACAGATACTAAAAGACCTCGAAACGCTGCCACCAGAAATGCAGGCAGAAACACAGGACTTTGTCCGCTTTCTAAAATCAAAACTCGCTCATGGTCAATCAGAAAATCCCGAAACAGAAGAATTAAATGGCAAAAAGATTTCCTGTCTCATGGAACGCATGGCCGCCCGGTCTCATGGCTTTTCTAATGTAGACGACCCGATGGAATGGCAAGGGGAAATCCGTAAAGACCGTCTTTTGCCAGGAAGAGAAGACTGATGCTGTTGGACAGCAACATTATAATCTATTCCATCCAGCCCGAGTTCCAGAGCTTGAGAAACTGGGTAAACGAGAATCGAATCTCCGTGTCGGCCATTAATTTGGTCGAGGTGCTGGGCTATCACCGACTCACTACGACGGACAAACGAGACTTTGAGGAGTTGTTCTCCTGTACCATTGTCTATCCTGTTTCCCAGGATATCATTGACACTTCGGTTGCGTTACGCACCAACGGCGGAAAATGTCATTGGGTGATGCCATCATTGCGGCCACGGCATTGCAACACCATCAAACTCTTGCAACCAGAAATGTTAACGATTTTGACTGGATTGAAGGACTGAAAGTGCTCAATCCGTTGGGGCTGGAATAGAAGGGGTTGGCTCGTATGACCAAGCCAAATACACGTTTCGGCCCCCATTATTCACCCCAACCGATCCACCAGTTCCCTTGCTGCCTGCCGTTCGCTGATGGTGTCTTTCAGGCTCTTCTGGAGGATGGCATCCTGGACATCGCCCCATTCCCACAGGGTGTCGATATAGGCGTCTTTTGCGTCGGCCTTAATGGTGTCCCAGCCAGGGCCGCTGAATTTTTTCTTTTCCCCCACGGTGTAGTGGGTCTTGAACCATTCCTCGGCGGCGAGTTCACGAGGGGTCATCCAATCCCAGACGAGGCGGAGCGTGTGTGGGCCTTCCACCCGGACGGCGATCTGGAGGTCCTTGCGTAGGCCGATGGCACCCCGGATCGCGGGATTGCGGCGAATCTGGGCGAGGGCGACCAGGAGTTCTTCGGGCAGGGTGTCGCGGAGACACAGGTCGAAGTAGGTGAAGGTGTTTTTATACCGACCGTGGCGCGCGGGCAGGGTCCGTAGTTCCTGGGTGCGGTGAATGGACGTGATACATTCTTTTGGGAGGAATACCACACTGGGAGCATCCTTTGTGGGGGGCACGGAAACGTTGGCTTGGAGGTTGATGTAGAGTCCTTGCTCCGATGCTTTGACGAGCCAGTTGCGCGGGTTCCTGCCGAGGCGAAGGTGCCAGAGAAAAAGGCCGAAGAAGAAAAGCGTCACCAGACCCGGCACGGCAATGAGCACGGGATTGGTGGGGCTGCCCTTGGGGATGGCCGTGTAGGCCGTGATGACACCCGTGATGAGAACCACCCACAGCAAGCTGCGCCACGAGGCGTTCTTGAAGGTCTGGGTGATTTGGGAGGAGGCTATATCGTCGTAGTCTATAAACTGCATGGGGTCCGCCAGGGAGTGCTAATTCTTTGCCATGGATAACTTGGAGCTGTCGTTGGTCGCGACCAAATATTTCAGTCACAAAAGAACACAAGGAGCGCAAAGAAGAATGGTTCTTTGAGTTCTCTGCGTTCTTTGAGTTCTCTGCGTTCTTTTGTGGCTAATATTTTCTGTGGTGAATATTGTATTTTGGGCGAAGCTCACCTTGGTGTCTTCCTTTGTGAAAACCGCTATAGAAAACAAGACAGGCCCACGTCATTTCCGCGAACGCGGGAATCCAGTGAGTTTCGGCGGTTTGTGCGCTCGCGTTCCTGGATCCCCGCGTTCGCGAGGATGACGAATTCGGGCGTTCCTTCCAAACGGTAGGGGCGAATGCGTAAATCGACAGGCCCGTTTGCGGGGCTGACGGTCCTGGATTATGGCGGAAGTTGAGTGGTTTGCTTTTTTCGAGTGTTGATACGAAAGGACTTAGAGCGTTTTACTCGCTAAAAACCTCTTGTAGATCGGATACGCCACATAGGGATAAGAGTTTTTTTGCATAACGGCTGATCTTGGAAAGCTTG
>JAJRPE010000221.1 GCA_024280935.1 Candidatus Hydrogenedentota bacterium | reverse complement strand
TGTGCCACCCCCTTTCGGGGGTTCAAGGGGGTGAGCACTCCCCTTACCTGGGGTTCCGCTCGTGCCTCGCTTCACCCCAGGCTACAATCCGTCGCCCCTCCGGGGCTATTCCCCTTGCTGCGTGTATTACACAATCAACGACACCCTCAATTTGTACTGCTATCGGCGTTTTCTTTTTTGCGCCCTTTGCGTTCTTTGAGGCTATGTTATTTTTGGTTGCGGCTATGCAGCGATAGGCTAAGCTGCTGGGTCCCTTCGGGGCAGTCGCTCGTGTGACATGGCTGTAATGAATGTACGCGGGTTCGCTCGCTGCACCGAAGGTGCCACTTCTTTCGGGCAACGTCCCGGACGAAGCATAGTGCCTTGCTCTTGAGGAAGGTCTACGCGAAAAAGAAAACGTCACGCCATTCCTACGCGATTCCTGTTTTCGCAATCTCGCGCTGGTCTTTCCGTCGTCGCCTGTGTATGCGTGCGGCTTGGCCCACAATCAGCACCAGGAGTCCGGTCCACACGAAAAGGAAGGCGACGAGCTTGTGCGGGTTCAGGGCTTCGCCGAAGACAAACAACCCGATGGCGAACTGGAGCGAGGGCGTGATGTATTGGAGAAAACCCATGGTGTTGAGGGGCAGTCGTCGTGCGCCTCCCGCGAATAGCAGGAGGGGCAGTGTCGTTACGGCACCCGCGCCGATCAGCAGAACCTGGATCAGCGGGGTGTCGGTCAGGAGGGCCATATTCCCCTGAACCCCGAGGACAATCAGGTAGACCGCCGCAACAGGCAGGGCGATGAAGGTCTCCAGGAAAAGGCTGGAAACCGAGTCGAGTTTGAGGTTTTTCTTAACCACGCCATAGAGTCCGAAAAGAACCGGGAGGGACAGGGATATCCACGAGAAGCCGCCGAGAGCCACCCATTGGTAGGCGATGCCTACACCCGCCAGGAGCAGACAGATAAGCTGATAGCGGTTGAGCCGTTCTTTGAAAAACACCAGGCCGAGGACGATCAGGAAGATGGGATTAATGAAGTAGCCCATGCTCGCGTCAATGGTCCGCTCCGTGGCGATGGCGTAGATGTAGATGAGCCAGTTTCCGGTAATCATCAGCGAGGCGAAGGCGAGGGCGGCGGCCCGTTTCTTTGAGCGCAGCGACGCAAAGACCGAACGGTGACGCCCCTGCCACCAGAGAAGCAGCAACAGCGTCGCCACCGACCACACAACCCGATGGGCCAGGACTTCGGTACTGCTGACTTCACTCAGGAAATAGAAGTAGAGCGGGAAAAAGCCCCAGAGCGCGTAGGCCGAGAAGCCCATGAGGATTCCCGGGGTGTTGTGGGTAGACGTTGTCACGTTGGCTTTCCAGGATAGGGCAAAGAACGCTGGGGCATTACTTTGCCGACTTCATTTTGAGGTCGCCTTCGACATAACTATGGATAATGCCCGAGATAAGCGTTTGGTAGGGCATCCCCATTTCCATGGCCTTTTTCTGGATTCCCTTGAAGTCGTGGTCGTAGAGCCGGATGGTTACGCGCTTGTCTTTCTTGAAGGTATTGCGCGCCGCCGCTTTGATGCATTCAATCTCCGCCTCGGACGGCTTGGATAGTCTTAGTTCGCCCCGGTCAAAGGCATCAACGATGCTTTTTTCCTCATTGCTCTCTTTCATGTCAGGTATCCCTTTCCGCCCGGAATATTTTCGTGGTTTTTCTGCTGGGGATAATAGTTTTCAAGAAGATGTATTCTTCTTCTGCAACGTGGGGCACAAGGTGTATATAATCATCAACAATGACAACGTAGATGCGTTGTCCGGGATAGTTTTCTTGATCGGGATGATTCGCTATCCGCCAAACATCGCCTTGAGACAAGTGAAAGATTATTTTTTCGAAAGATACGTTTCGTACTTCTTTGAGCCATTCGTTTTTACCCGGATTCCACTCATATCTCATATGAATCATTGTGCATGGAATGCATGTACAACTTCAAGTGAGCATAGAAGCTGTTTGATTTCTTCAAAGGCCGCCAGTACCCTCTTCACAGTGTCGCGACTCTCTTCCGAGCTAACCGTTCACCGGGTATCAGGAGGGCGGGTTTTCTTACCCGCCACAGGGCGCACGTTACGCCAGCCGACGCATGTGGGTCATGGAAAAACACGAGCGGTCTTTGCTGACATAACGCCGCACTTGTTGCGGACTGGAAAGTCCGCACTCCTGCCCGCCAACGAAAAAACACTACTCGAACGTGGCGCGTTGCGTATCGGGCATCCCGATACGTATGCTGGTGGTATAGGAGTTGCTATTCTTGGAAAGTGTTGGCATTCCCCGTTCTGGATGCCAAGCGGGAGGAAGGCTATGTCGACTGGCTTGGTGCTGTTGACGACGGAGGCGTTGGTGGTCTACGCGCTCGTTTTTGCGATCCATGCCCTGCGCCGACGTATTACCTTGGTCCCCTTTTTCGCAGCGTTGGGCGTTCTGGCGGCCTCCTTGCGCTGGATGGCGGATGTGGGCATACAGTATTCGCTGGGACCCTTCACGTTCCAGTTGGGTTCGGTCGTTTTTTTAACCGCCCTGCTCTTCGGCGTTTTTCTTCTCTACGTGTTTGACGGTGTCCAGGCGACACAATTTGGCATCTACGTCGTACTTTCCGTATCGGTATTGTCCCCCGCTGTCGCCTACCTTTTTCACTTTCAGCTTGCAGCATTTGACCCCGTGGCGGCGGGCCGGATTGTCGTGGGTTCGCCACTTTCCTATGTCGTATCGACGGGGGCCATGCTGTTTGATTTTTTGTGTGTCGCGATGCTTTGGGAGCTGTTCAACCGTTACGCTGGCAAGGTCCCCGTCTTGCCCCGGGTCTTCGTATGTCTGTGGGTCGCCTATTCTCTGGATACGTTTATTTACACGTCGGGGACCTTTTGGTATGACGAAAATTACGCGAGCATCCTCGAAGGAAATCTCCTGAGCAGGGTTTTGTTGTCCGCCTTGGTATCGCCCCTGATTACGGTTTATATTCTTTGGGAGCGTCGGCACCAGGACTATCAGATAACGCCGCGGCCCCTGATGGCGATCCTGCGCCAGAGCGCACGCACGGAGATCGACCTTTCCGCCGCGCGCCAGGAGATACAAACCCGTATTCAGGTGGAAGAAGAACTGCGCCGACGCGATGCCATCCTGGAGTTGCTCGCCGATGCGTCAGAACACCTCCTGGCCTTTGGAGAGGGGCTTGCCAATGTGGGCGAAATTCTGGCCGCGCTGGGGAAGGCGACCAACACGAACCGCGTCTATCTTTGCGAGAATCATGACGATGGGACGGGAAGGCTTTGCTCGTCAGAACGCCGTGTGTGGGAGGGCGCGGGGGACGCGGAGGGCCGAAGCTGGCAGGGGGTGCCCTACCGGGAAACCGGATTGGCGCGCTGGGAACTTGCCCTGCAAAAGGGGGATGCGATCTTCGGAAACATACGCTCCTTCCCCCGAGAAGAGCGGCATCAATTGATAGCCCGTGGCGCAATGAGTATTCTGATCGTTCCCATTTTCGTTCGGCAGCGGTGGTGGGGCTTTCTGGGGCTGGACGATTGCGCGGGGCCGCGTCGCTGGCCCCGTTCGGAAATCGACGCATTGCGGACGGCGGCGGTTACGCTCGGCGCGGCGATCCAGCGGAGCGGGATTGAGGCCGAGCTTCGGGAGTCGGAAGAACGCTTGGAACTGGCGCTGGATGGGGGTGGACTGGGGCTCTGGGATTGGGATTTGGAACAGCGCCGGGTCATATTCAATGATCGTTGGGCAACGATGTTGGGGTACGCGCCCGAGGAAATAGGGGATACCGCCCAAGTTTGGGAGCGGCTTGTTCACGCCGAGGACTTTGCCCAGGCACAGCCTGTGCTTCGCGCATTTCTGCGCGGTGAGTCGCCGACCCTGGAAATGGAATATCGAATGCGGGCAAAATCCGGAGAATGGCACTGGATTTTGGCCCGGGGCAAAGTTGTCGCGTGGAGTCGACCGGGACGGACACGGCGTACTATTGGCACGCACCTGGACATTACCCGGCTCAAGCAGACGGAGGAGGCGCTGCGCTTTTCTCAGGACATGTTTCGCCTCATGTATGAGGAGTCGCCATTGGGGCTTGTGCGATGCCGGATGGACGGCACCTTTGTCCAGGCCAACGCAGCCTACCTCAATATTATCGGCTACCCCGAGGAAGAAGCTATGGCGCTCACCTATTGGGATGTTACGCCGGAGGGTTATGCGGTCAATGAAGCCGCTCAGATTCGCTCCATGCAGGAGACGGGGCGTTATGGTCCCTACGAGAAGGAATTCATTAGAAAAAGCGGCGAACGAATCTCTGTCCTTCTGAATGGCTGCCTCGTTCGGGGAGCGGATGGGAACGACTACATTTGGTCTATCGTGGAGGATATCAGCGCACGGAAAGCATCGGAACGGGCGCTGGCGGAGGCGCGCCGCTACGAACGGGAAATCGAGACTCGAATAGAAGAGACGCTGCTCCGGGGCCGTCCGCCGACCACCATCGCGGGAGTCGATATTGCCGTTATCAGCGAGGCCACCCAACACATGGACGGTGATTTCGTGGACTTTGCAACCCTGGGGCCACGCTGTTTCGACGTGTTGGTGGGCGATGTCATGGGAAAAGGGATCCTGGCCGCCCTCGTTGGGGCGGGCGCGAAGAGCCACTTCCTGCGGGCGCTTACCACGCAACTTGCGGCGGCTGACGGTATCAAATACCCGCCGCCAGCGGCCCTTGTCACTGCGGCGCATGGGGGGATCGTGCGCCAGTTAATCGAGCTGGAGCGATTCCTGACATTGTGCTACGCCCGCTTCGACCTGGAAGCCGGGAAGCTCAGCTATGTGGACTGCGGCCATACCAAGACCATCCGATACCGGATTTCTGAAGATGCGTACACGCTTCTCTCGGGTAACAATGTGCCCATGGGATTTCTTGAAGATGAAACGTATGTGGAGGCGGAAGCGGATATTCTGCCAGGTGATATCTTTTTCTTCTATTCTGATGGAATAACGGAGACCCGTGATCGCCATGCCTCCATGTTTGGCGTGGCCCGGCTGATTCAGTGTTTGCAGACCTATGGGAGTCTGGATGCCGACGAACTTACCCGGAAAGTAATACAGGCGGCAGTGTCTTTTTCTGGCTCTGAGACGCCCGAAGATGACAAGACCTGT
>JAJRPE010000220.1 GCA_024280935.1 Candidatus Hydrogenedentota bacterium | reverse complement strand
GGCGTTATTTTTATCGACCTCCGCGATCATTATGGCCTTACCCAAGTGGTTATTAATCCCGACAGCCCCTGCTTTGCCGATGCCGAGCGTGCCCGCAACGAGAGCGTCCTCACGGTTACGGGTGAGGTCCTCTTGCGCGACGACGAAGCCAAGAACCCCAACATGGTCACGGGCGAAATCGAAATCATCGCCCGCGAACTCGTCATTGAGTCCATGGCCGCCGTGCTGCCCTTCCCGGTGAACCAGGAGCTGGATTGCCCGGAAGAGATGCGCCTGGAACACCGTTTCCTCGACCTGCGCCGCGAGCACATGCACAAAAACATCATGCTCCGTTCCCAGACCTGCACGATGGTTCGAAAATACATGACGGACAAGGGGTTTACGGAATTCCACACGCCCATCCTGGCGAATTCCTCGCCTGAAGGCGCGCGGGATTACCTGGTTCCGAGCCGACACTATCCAGGGCAGTTTTACGCCCTGCCCCAGGCCCCCCAGCAGTTCAAGCAGTTGCTCATGGTCTCGGGCTTCGACAAGTATTTTCAGATCGCCCCCTGCTTCCGGGATGAAGATTCCCGCGCGGACCGCAGCCCCGGCGAGTTCTATCAAATCGATATTGAGATGTCCTACATCACGCAGGACGAACTCTTCGACGAATTGGAAGGCTTGCTCTGCATGCTTTTCAACGAACTCTCGAACAAGAAAATCGTGGCCGAAAAGTTCCCCCGCATCCCCTTCCTCGAAGCCATCGACAAGTACGGTACCGACAAGCCGGACATTCGCTTCGGCCTGGAAATGGTGGATTGCACCGACCTCTTTGGAAATTGCGACCTGAAGGTCTTCAGCAGCCAGGTGGATTCCGGCGGCGCGGTCAAGGTCATCAATGCCAAGGGCGCGGCCTCCAAGTCCCGCAAGTTCTTCGACGACGCGGAGAAATTCGCCAAGTCCCAGGGCGCCCGTGGCCTTGCCTGGATCGCCCTGCGCGATGGCGAGATGAAAGGCCCCATCGTCAAGTTTTTGAGCGACGACGAACGTGCCGCGCTCATCGAACGCATGGGCGCGGAAGACGGCGATGCCCTCTTCTTTGGTGCGGGAAAACGCGCCGAGACCACCGAACTCCTCGGCAAGGTGCGGGGATATCTCGGCAACGCCCTCGATCTTATCGACAAGAGCCTCGCCTCCTTCTGCTGGATTGTGGACTTCCCCATGTTCGAGTACAACGAAGAGTTGAAGAAGGTAGACTTCAGCCACAATCCCTTCTCCATGCCCCAGGGCGGTATGGAAGCGCTGGAGACGAAAGACCCCCTCGATATTCTGGCCTACCAGTACGACATCGTCTGCAACGGCATTGAGCTGAGCTCGGGCGCGATTCGTAACCACCGCCCCGACATCATGCTCAAGGCATTCAACATCGCAGGCTACGACGAGGAAGTGGTGAAAAACGAATTCCCCGCGCTGTGGAAGGCTTTCCAGTTTGGCCCCCCCCCTCACGGAGGCATCGCCCCCGGACTGGACCGCATCGTCATGTTGCTCGCCGACGAGCCCAACATCCGCGAGGTCATCGCCTTCCCGTTGAATCAGAAGGCCCAGGACTTGCTCATGAACGCGCCCAACGAAGTCAAAGCAGCCCAGTTGGAAGAACTCCACCTGCAAATCAAGTACCCACCCGCGCCCGAGGGCAAGTAGGCGTTATGTCATTCCCACGCAAGTGGGAATCCAGAACTCGGCAAGAGAACACTGGGCATCACTGGATCCCCGCGTTCGCGGGGATGACGGCCTTACTTGTGGGCGACGCTCACCTTGAGGATACAACCTCGCAAGAATGTAGCATAGGCGTCCCGCCTGTGTTTTTCACAAGCCGAGACAGCGGTGCCACATTCTCCCTACCGCTGTTTTATCCGGGGGTAGATGACCCCGCAGTAGAAAAGGGTGACGGCGGCAAGGGCGATAAACACGCCTATACTCAGGATCGCATCCAGGTACGGAAACCGGACCACCTCATAGCGCGTGGGGTCCGCAGGATCGTAACGCACGCGCAGAATAGTTCCCGCAGATACGGGCGCGGGGCGGGATGAAGGTGCTTCGGCAACCACGCGCATCGACGATGCAACAATGTCGCCCAATGTTTCCTCCCTGCCCGAGTCTGTCTGCTCGCCCTCCTCGTAAACCATGGATGCGGCCATCAGCGCAGCAAGCGTCTCCTCGGAAAATCCCGCCGCCTCGACGGCTTGCGCATATTCACCCGCCCGCACCAAGCGCTCCACATCCTCGGAAAAATCCTGTACGCTGTTGTAGCCCTGCGCACGCAACGCATCGAGCACCCGCAGGGGCACCTGCTCAAAGCTGGTGATCCCCTTCGTCCGCAACAGCTCTTGAATGTCGGCGGGCAGATCCTTGAAGCTGAGATAACCCTTGGAGCGCAGCAACTCCTGGATTTCCTCCGGCAATGCCCCATAGAGCATCCGGGTAATCCGGTCAAACTGGGCATCGCCTGGGTAGACGCGCCCACCCACCCGATAATCAAAGTGGACCCTCATGGAAGGACGGGAGGCCTCAATGGCATGGGTATTTTCCACCAGAGAGACGGCGAAAACACGGGCGGGCACAGTTATCCATGTCGTGGTGGGCGAAACATACCGCCATCCGATACCTGCGGCAGTCGTGAGCACGACCAACAGCACCGCAACGTATTCGAGAAAACCGAAACGAATCCCCCGCGATTTTTGTCTGAATCCCACGGGCTTTCCTGCCTGTTCATTGCGTTGAGCGTGACCACGGCCAAACTCAAACTTCCAGCTCCCGATACGCCCTCAATACGCGCTGCCGTAGACCTATTCTATCACGAATCCAGCCCGGTTCAACGTCGCTCAACTATTTATTCAGAGACCACAAGTGATGACACTGGGATAACGGCCATCTCCCCGCTGTTCAGGTTCTTGCCCCGTCCGCCGTCGTTTGAATACACCACATAGAGCTTCCCCTTGTATTCCGTGGCGTAGGGGTAGGAAAGGGCGGCACCATCGATGGATTCGCCGGGACCCTCGGGAAACACATCATCGCGAATACGAAACATCTTGCTGAAAACCTTCTCGCCGGGCCGGCTCACCGCGATAGCCAAAGGGTGGCGCTTTCCCCCGTGATCCCGCACCAGCGTACCCACGGCATAGCGTTGCCCCGTACTCAGCACCCCGGCGTAGACCTTGGTACTGGGCATCGGCAGATTCGTTCGGCGCACCGGCGACCAGGCGCGGCCGAAATCCTTGCTCGTCGAAACAAGGGCATAGCCATGCTTCCCGCCAGCCCGAACAATAACCGTGATCTCCTCGGGACCGACAATTACCGTTGACTCCCCCCAGATGTTTCGTAAATCCCCGGAAACAGGCAGATGGATGACGTCCCATTGGGTCAAATCGTCTCCATGGCTGATGGCCACCACCGGCCACGCCCAAGTGGGACCATCGGGAACATCCATGCCCGCCATAATCCAGTTGCCGTCCGCCATGCGCTTGGGCGTATCGCAGGGCCAGAATTCTTTGGCGACGATACCCTGGGAAACCCAGGTTCCGGGGTCGCCCTTTTCCTCATCCAGGATAAAGGCCTCGGTCTTGAGAGCACCGTATTGGGACCCAAAGCGCCCCAGAAAAGTCCACAGCGTCCCCTTTCGCGACAAAAACACACCGTGGCTCCGGCCTTCATTTTCGGTGTGCGAAGCAATAGTCCAAACGGGACTCCAGTGTTCTCCGCCATCGTCGCTGTAACGTCCCCGGGCTTCTTCGGTGGGCGTGTTTTCAGCACCCTTGTTGTGTCCCCAAGAGGTGTAAAGCCGGTCCTTATGCCAGACGGCGGCCATGCCGTGCAGCCAGTTGTAGCCGTCCACCTCCGGTACCCGTGCCTTGACAACCCGAAACTGTACCCCCGCCACCAAGGGTGCTTCCGCCGCCGTCGGAACGGGTTGTTTCGGATCCCACAATGCATAGGGCGCCGCCCCGCCCTTCAGCCGTTCCGCCATGCGGCCCAGGACAGCCATGTTGCCCGGCTGACTCTCAAAGTTCCACGCCTCGTGCATGTCGATGCCATCGAAGCCATGTTTCAAAGTGAGATCCGCCCAGAACTGGGTCCGCGCCTCCAGGGCCTGGGTGCTGCCCGGCAACCATTCGGAAAAGAGGTAGAGCCGGGTCTTGTCTTTGCAGTAGGCTTGGTACTCCCGCGCCGCCCAGCCAAAAAGATCCTCGCCTTCCTTACGCCGGATGTCCGGCTTGGCAGTCCAATACGCATGGTCCGGGCTGGCAGCGATCTCGAAATCGCCCACGATGAAGGCATCCGCGATGCCCTCGTCCACCAGGGTTTTCCAGTGGTTCGTAAATCGTGCGACCACATTCGTGCTGAAATGGGGATCCGCCGCAAAATGGGTGTAGCGGCCCAGTTGCAGGCCAATCCATAGCTCCTTATCGAGACCGTGGCAGAGTTCGGCCAGTTCGCGATAAAGCTGCACCACGGCCTCCCCCTTGAGATCGTGCCAGGCCGCTTTGTCAAAGTCTTCGGCAGTGCGGATGTCCACACCGTATTTCGCCTGAAAGGCCTGCACAACAGGCTCGCTGTATCCGTAAAAATCGTCCTCATGGACGTTGGGCAGGTGGCGGGTGTGGCTGCTGGTCGAGCAGTGGATACCATCGGCACCAAAGGAGAGCAGTTCGCGGGCCTGGGCGACGCGAAAGGCCCGCGCCTCCTTCCAGGCATAGTCCGTCAATCCCTCGAAATAGGTCGTCCCGTCTTTGCCAACCCACTGGCAATGAGGGTTTTCATCCAGGAACTTGGAACGGTAGCCCGGAAACATATCATCAAATAAATCGATCCAAAGCAGGACCTTCATGCCATGGGCGTGGCCCGCACGCACAAAGGCTTCCGGCGGGTTAAAGTTTTCGATGACCTTCGCGTAGCGCTCACCCAACGCGGTACGCTGGCTAATGTACGTTTCCATATCCTTGACCGTGGGCGTGGGATTCGCACGGGCGTGTTCCACGTCGAAACCCATGGGATAGGAAAGCTTCGTTTGGTAGGGCAGCAAACCCAGACAACCACCTCGGATAATCAGCGTTTCACAGCCATTCTCCTTGAGCTGCGCCACGAGGGTATTCACATCCGCCTCGGTCATGGCATGGTCCCGCATCCACACCTCGTCGTTAACGTCGATATCGACGATGAGTTCGGGAGATGCCATCGCGCCATTGCCCGCGCACGCGAAAAAAACAAACGCCAAGGTGATAGCCGAAGTGACTTTACTGTACTCCATGATTCCTCCGTTCCTGATACGTTGCGGCCTTACTCTCTGAGAAAACCGCTATAGAAAAAAAAAGCCCTTCAGGCGGCGAGTCAGTAAGCACCTGCAGAGCGGGTGGCTTGAGGAAGACCCCTGAAAGGGGCCGATTACGAAGCCAAAGCAGTTAGTCCCGTAGGGACGACATATCGTAGCCCAGCGGTGAAGCGAGGCACGAGCGAAACCCTGGGTAGACCGGCCCACAAAAGGCTGAACCCAGAAGGGGTGGCATAGAAAAAAATCCAGGCACATTCCCAACGCCTCTATGCCACCCCTTCGGGGTTAGACATCTCTTATGTTCGAGCTATCCCAGGGTTCGCTTCGCTCACGCCTGGGCTACGATATGTCGTCCCTTCGGGACTAAAACAACATGACGCACACCGCCCTGTGTATGAATGCCAACAACTAACGCCGGAACGGCAGCGCCTGATGAATTCTCACCAGCAGAGCTGATGGTTTAACTCATTAAATTATAAGGACCATAAACCCCGGTTGTGGCCCTGCCACCTTAGTGTGCGAACAATTCTTGAAGGCGCCCGCACACTTCCCGCTGCGTATCCTTATCAACAGCCCCCAACTTTTTCACCAATCTTGATTTGTCGACGGCCCGAATTTGGTCCAGCAGGATCAGCCCCTTCTTTTTCTTAAAGCTGCACACAACCCGGCATGGGAATGCAAAGCCCTTGGTGGTCATGGGAGCCACCAACACGGTCGAAAGCGCTGCCATTTCATGGGGTGAAATAATAACGCAGGGCCTCGTTTTGCCTATTTCCCGGCCCTGGGTTGGGTTGAGCGCCACCAGCCAAACTTGGAATCGGGCAATTCCGGGCTTCACCATTCCAATGTCTCATCATCGGTGAGTGTTGCATCCAGCCATTCGGCATCCGCCATTTCAGCGCCCTGGGCCGCCAGTGTTTCCTCAATGGCCTCTTTCCAGCCCGTGCGCGGCTTCCGGCTTGGGAGCACCAACAGGCCTTCGCCAAGCACCTCAAACTCGAGTTCCTTGCCTTCGAGTTGGGCCTGTTCTATCAGGATCTTGGGGATTCTAATCCCCTGGGAGTTTCCTATTTTAATGAGGTGTGCCATGCCTTCAACCTCCAACAGTAATGTGAAATTCTCCCACAACACCGTCATCCTCGCGAACGCGGGGATCCAGTGGTGTTACGATGTACTCCAGCCGCGTTCTGGATTTCCAGGTGCGTGGGAATGACGTGGCCCTTTCTCGCTTTTTTAGACCTTTCTGAAGAAGAAGGCACCAATACGCAACGTCCTATGTAATTATAAAGTAATTACATAGGTTTGGCAACCGGAATTTGTAACCGTTCACAACAAAGGGGGTTGGGCTTTCCAGCCCGACACAAAAGGCGCGCAGGATATAAAAACCCAACATCGGCATGTGGATCCGCTTTGGATTCGAAGAACAAAGCACGATGCAGTACCTTAAATAATCAACGAATCACCACAAATGCCCAGTGCGTTTTCAAGCCCACCGTGCGCGTTATGTCGGGCAGGAATGCCCAACCCCCTTGCCCCAGCCCCCAAGAAAAGCGCCCGCGTGCGGCACCATGCCACACGCGGACACCAAAATTACACACTGTGTAAACTACTGTCGACCAGACCTGCGCGCCGCGCCGGACATCCCCAGCAGGGTCAGCAACGCCACGCCAAGAAGGAACATGTCGCCAACATACTTCCTGGCTTGGTTCACGGTGCCGTTTACATTGAATGTACAGCCTCTATATGGGTCATCAATCACTAAAGTATCATCAATTATTTTTTCCAATTCAGCCTCGCTCAGTGAACCGTCCTGATTCTTGTCAAGGGCATCAAACTGCTCCCTAGACAGTCCCGACATCAACGCCGAAGCCTCCGCAAAACTCAGGAGACCATCGCCGTCTACATCACCTTCCGAAAATTCGTCCAGCAGTAACTGAGCGTTCTCCTCGTCCGTCCTAGTTTCACCTTCACCTTCACCTTCACCTTCTCCTTCACCTTCACCTTCACCTTCACCTTCTCCTTCACCTTCACCTTCACCTTCACCTTCACCTTCACCTTCTCCTTCTCCTTCTCCTTCTCCTTCTCCTTCTCCTTCTCCTTCTCCTTCTCCTTCTCCTTCTCCTTCTCCTTCTCCTTCTCCTTCTCCTTCTCCTTCTCCTTCTCCTTC
>JAJRPE010000219.1 GCA_024280935.1 Candidatus Hydrogenedentota bacterium | reverse complement strand
GAAAGTTGCGCGCACTTGGAGTCTTGATCGACGTACCGTCGGTCGTGACAGCCGAGACGGCTATCCTACATTGTTTGGTCCTTTCTCAGGAAAAATCAGTTTGTGACAATTTAGTTTTCTTGTTCAAAAAAAAACAAGAAACTGGCGGATAGTAGTATGGATGAACACGAATAGTGATGGCGCAACGATTTCAGGCGCTAACAAGATCAACAAATACGCCTGACCTCAAAAAACGCAGAAAGCGTAAAGAAATAAATATAATCGACTCTTTGCGTTCTTTTGCGGCTAATAATAGGCGTTCCTATTTACTGCCAACCTGAACATTTATGTTGTCATTATTCGTGTTCATTGGTGTCCATTCGTGGTTCAGAAATTTTGGTTTCGGCCAAGGGCTGCCCTAAGTTCATTGTGGTTCAAATCGTTTTAATTTTTGTTGTGGCCCGGCCACGTTAATCAGCACGGGAAAGTGATCTTCGTGACTTTTCATCCACAGTATTTGATTCGTTTGA
Source organism: Candidatus Hydrogenedentota bacterium (assembly GCA_024280935.1). Lineage (GTDB taxonomy): Bacteria > Hydrogenedentota > Hydrogenedentia > Hydrogenedentales > JAEUWI01 > JAEUWI01. The sequence goes on along the minus strand of JAJRPE010000219.1, from coordinate 16,328 downwards.
CCTTGATGGTCGCTATCTTAGCCCTCATCGCCGCCACCGGCGTTGCCCAATCCTTCACCAAGTCCCATGAAGTTCAGGGACAATTCCGCGACGCCGCCATCGACATGGAACGGGGCCAACTGTTCGTTGCCGTCTACGAACGCAACAACCTGTGGCGCATCGATACCCAGACAGGCAAGATAGCCACCCGAATTAACGTGGGTGAAGGCCCGGTGGCCCTGGCACAGGACGGAGAGTTCCTGGCCTGTGTTAACAGCTTGGCCAATTCGGTCACGCTGGTTCGTCTAAACGATTTGAGTGTTGCAGCCACCGTGGATGTCGGCGAAGGTCCAAGTGCCATTGCCGCGCTGGGTGATGGCCGCTTCATTGTGGCGAATGCCTTCTCCGATTCCCTTTCCCTTATTGATACGCGGGGAACCGTGACCGTGTCCAATCTGGCCGATGCGCCCGCCGTACCGGGAGCCATCGCGGTGACCAACACCCATGTGGTCGTTGTGGGCCGGGCAGACAAACAACTTCATTGCTATAGCCTCGCCTCCCTGGCCCCCGTTAAGCGCATCGACCTGCCAGAACCGGTGACGCGCTTGGCAGCAGGCGCGGGAGACACGGTAATCGCTGCGGGCAAGACCGCACTGCACCTTTTCGACATCAGCGCGGGAACCCTGAAACGCTCCATAACCGTCGCGGCACGTGGCCTTGATGCCTCCGGCGATACCGTCCATGTGGTTACGGGCGACGCCTACCAGACCTACCGTCCCGATCTAACTCTCGTGAAATCCCGCCCCCTTGTCGAAAGCGCCACCGTCGTGGTGGCTGAGGGCGCGGTCTTGGCCCTGCTCGATCCGAAAGCGCAACACCTCCAAACGCACAACCTGAATCAATTGCGGCCCGCAGTCGCTTCGATGCCCGAATCACAACCAGAACTCGCCCCCGTAGACACAAGCATGGTCATCGTCGAAGCGACACCCGCGGAGGAAAGCGAAACACCTGCCGAAGAAGTCACGACACTGGCAGCCCCGCCCGCGATAGACGGGCAGCAAGACACCCCCGTTGACACGTCCGCCGCCGAAACGGATGAAGGAGATAAGACCGAGACGGAGTCCTCCACGCCCCCGACGCAAACGGCCAAGAGAACGATATCCGCCACGGGCACTGGCAGCGCGCAAAGCAACCCCATTGCCATCGGCGGCGTACGGGCCCCCGCCCTTGGCCGCCCATCGGCCTCGCCACTGCAACAACTTTCGCGAGGCACCATAACGGAAGCCTTGGTTCGCCCCACGGAATTCGGTACCACAAAAGGCGGCTTCAAGGCACCCGACCTCACGAAAAATTTGGAAAACATCAAGTTTTCCACCGCCAAACGGGACTCATCGGCCGCGCCCACGCTCTATAGCAACTTTCACGCGGAACTGGGCGACATGAAAATGCAGGCAGACACCTTTACCCACGAGAAGAAACCCATCGTAGTTCACGCGGAAGGCAACGTCCTTATTACCCAGCAGGACTCTTCCATCACCGCCGATGTCATCCATTATACGCTGAATCCGCCCAAAGACACCGCTGAAGATGCGCCGCGAACGCTCCTTGAAGGAGATGGCGAAAATAGCGGTTCCGCACTCGACCAAGGCCACCTCACCTTGAAAAACGCCCACATCGTGGAACCCACCCGCGAAATGACGGCAGAGCACCTTGACTACGACTTCCGCACCGGAAAGGGCGAACTTACAAACGCCAGGGGCAAGGCGGGCATCTATTATTTTTCCGCCGACAAGCTCCATCTTCATGGTCCTCAAACCCTGAGCGGGGACAATGTCTGGGTCACCACCTGCGACCGTCCAAACCCCCACTATAAGATACGCCTGAGTGATGTGGAACTGATGGACGGAGAACCGGTGGCCGGCACCAACGCACGGCTCCAACTGGGCAAGGCAAACACCCCCCTCTACCTGCCCAAGTGGCGACGGGGCGGTGTCGGCGGCTCCCCCTGGAATGTGGACTTCGACAGTGGTCGCCAGGCAGGCGTGGGCTATTACGTCAATCTCGGCCAAGCCTATGAAGTCACGCCAGACGTGGCTCTCGGCCCACGAATTTTCGCTACCGAACAAGAAGGCGTGGGCTTGGGTGCTGACCTCAGCTACGATTTCATGGAAAACCCGGCGGCGCTCCTTTACCGTACCAAAGGCGAGGCCCACGGACTCTACACGACCGAGGGGCGCGGCTATGTGCATGCCTATCACCGCTATGAATACAGCAACGATCTCGTGGTCAGGGCTCAGGTGGAACACTGGAGTGACAAAGATTTCTACAAAGACTTTTTCTACGACACCTTCCGAAATCGCTCCCAGCCGCGAAGCTTTGTCAACGCAACGTACCGGCAACCCAACTATATTGCCACCGGCACGGTGCGTATTCAGTCCCACGGCTGGTTCGCCGAAACGGAACAAGCCCCGGAAGCGACGTACCACCTGCTTGAGCGCAATATCGCAAACAATCTGTACTTCACCTTTGATACCGTCAACGGCTACTACAACCGGGAACCACGGGGTGTGGACGGTGCACGCTCGGTCAATACCGCCCGGTTGACCTACAGTTGGGATCCCCTCCCCGCCCTCGCCATTACACCCTTCTTGCAACTGGATGCCAGCGTTTACACACGTGACCGGCGCGATAACGATTCGACGGGCCGTTTCGGTGCCTTGGCGGGTGTCACGGCCCAGTCCAGGCTCACCCGCACCTTTGGCGGTCGCTGGGGATTCTCCGCGTTCCGCCATGTGATGCTGCCCTCGATCACCTATTCCTACCGCCCGAAGACCAACCTCAAGGCACCGGAAATCCCCCAGTTCGACCCGCTCGACAGTGACTTTGGCCGCAGCCGCGTGGAACTCAAGCTGGACAACGTTTTTTACGGTCGAAACGCGGAAACGAATGAAGTTTGGCAAGTAGGCCGCATCACCCTCTATCAGGGCAACGATTTCTGGAACGAGACGCGAAAAACCGAAGACTACGAAATAGAAATCGATGTCCGGCCGCGTCCCTGGTGGGGCCTTCAGTTGGTGGGGGAACGCCAGAACACTGCGGACGAGGATAGCAGTCTGCGACGCTTTTCCCTGGCCCGAAACTACCCCCGATTCTACGAGGCCATCATCGGCGATGTATTCGGGAGCGTTAACGCACGGGATTTCAGCGGCCGTTTCGGTGACTACGACCGGGCACTGGCCCAACTCTATTACGATGGAACGCCACGGAATAAGAGGATATCGGGCCGCGTCGGATTCTCCTACGCCAAAACGCAGGATCAAGTCTTTAACCGCGATATAATCTACGGGCTTGGCTACAAGCTGAGTGACAAGTGGGGCTTTGGCTTTGAGCACATCTATGATTTGGAGCGAGACAACCTTCGCACCCAGACCTATGAAATCCGCCGCAGCCTCCACTGCTGGGAAACGGCCATCCGCTTCCGGGATCGTGAGTCGGGTTTCGACATCAATTTTGCATTCAACATTAAGGCCTTCCCAGGAAGCCGCCTGAAACTCTAAAGCGCCCCTTTGCAAATGGCCCTCGCATTTTTGGTGGACATTGTGGACGAAGTGGACCCTGTGGACAATTTAAGGTGAGCATTGCCCACAACCCAAGACCGTCATCCCCGCGAACACGGGGATCCAGTGGTGTCACAATGTGCTCTTGCCGCGTTCTGGATTCCCACTTTCGTGGGAATGACGTAGGCTTATCTTGTTTTTTATTGTGGTTTTTGCAACGTAATGCACTAACCTGTCCACAGTGTCCACTTCGTCCAAAAAATCCCAAGAAAATTCCGCCATCATGATCAATACCCTGAAAAGCGCCGCAACAGCCCTCGTCCCTGAAGTCCAGGCCCTGCGGCACGAACTCCACCAACACCCCGAAATTCGGTTTGAAGAGCACTGGACCTCAGACCGCATCGCCCAATTTCTTACCGAGAACGGCATCCCACACACCCGGGGCCATGCCAAGGGCACGGGAATCATGGCCACCATCGAAGGCACCCCAGGAAAAACAGTCGCCCTCCGTGCGGATATGGATGCCCTGGAAATTGAGGAACAGACGGGCCTTCCCTACGCATCCACCATCCCCGACCGCATGCATGCCTGTGGTCACGACGGACATTCCTCCATGCTCTGTGGCGCGGCCAAGCTCCTGTGGCAACAGCGCGACCAATTGGCGGGCACGGTGAATTGCATCTTCCAGCCCGCCGAAGAAATTGCAGCGGGTGGTCGCTTCATCGTGGAAGAGGGGCTGCTCGACAATGTAGATGCCGCCTTTGCCCTCCACTGCTGGCCGGGCCTGCCTTGCGGCGACGTGGCGATTGGCACGGGCCCCGTCATGGCAAGCGCGGACTTCTTTCGGATTACGGTCCAAGGCAAAGGTGGCCACGGCGCCAACCCCGGCGCGGCCATCGACCCCATTGTGGTGGCTTCCCACATCATAACCGCCCTTCAGTCCATCGTCAGCCGGGAAATCGATCCCTGGTCCGCCGTCGTCGTCAGTGTCACGCGCATGACTGCGGGTTTCGCGTCGAACGTCATTCCCGACACCGCCGTCATGGAAGGCACCTTCCGCGCACTGAGTCCCGAAAGCCGCAACCACACCATGGACGCCATCACGCGCATCGCCACGAACGTCGCCCAGGCCTTTCGCGCATCCGCCCAGGTCGAGATGGAAGGCGCAGGCTACCCCGTCCTGATTAACGACACGGCCATGGGAAAGTTTGCCCAAGCAGCGGCAACGGCGGCCTTCGGTGCCGAACACGTGCAACCCGTGACCCACCCCTACATGACCGCCGAAGATTTTGCCTACTACCTGCAAAAGGTGCCGGGGGCTTTTATATTTCTGGGCAATGATGCGCCCAATACCGTGGACCCGCCTTCGCTCCATAGCCCCCGATTCATCTTCAATGATGACGCCTTGGCTGTGGGTATGGAGACGCTCGCCTCTGTTGCCGTCGATTTTCTGGTTGACCGCCATGCGATTTCGTAGCATAGGCGTTCCGCCTGTCCGCTACGCCGAAAGGTCCAAATAGGGCAGCCCAAAAATCCAGCGGCAGGTCCATTCGTGACAGGAACCCCACGGAGCCATGTAGCATTCCCAGGCGGAGTAGCAGGAGACCGCCAGGAGCAAGGCCACAAGCACCCAGGCCTTGGGTGTTCGGATTCGCTCGAAAAGGGGAACCCCCATGAGGATCAATATGGGCATGAGGCCCATCCCCCACCGGAAGCCATAGGCGCCACCGCCGTAGTTGTTGGTGCGAAAGACGTAGTAGGCAAAGAGCAGTCCCATGCAGAAGACGGCGGCGGCATAGTAATTTCGCCACCGCTTTTCACCGCGAAAGAGGGTCCATAGCAGCCCCGCCGGGCCAAAAAGCAGGATGGGATAAAGCAGGAAGATACCAAAGCGCCCGAAGGTCATGTGGAAGAAATACGTCCCCTTGGGTTCGTTCAGGGCATCGATGCCCCCCGGATTTCGCCATGCGCTGGATTCAAAGAGGTAGAGTTCCCTGCGCATCTGTACGGGCAGCGGGCTGCCCGTCACGTAGAGCATGGTGCCGAAGTGCAGGGCCAGGGGCGCGGCCATACCGAGGCCGCCCCACAAGACGGCGGATTTGGGAAACTTTATGGCGAGGGCGATACCGGAGACCGCGACAAATATCGTCAGGGGCATGTCGAGGGTAAAAACCAGCGCGCCGGAAAGACCGAAGCCGAAAAAGCGCCACCAAGTGGGCGCGAGCTTTCCGGTGCAAAGTCCCAGTGTAAGGTAGAGCACCACGATAAGCAGGGCTATGGCGGGGGTGTGGTTATTGAGCTGGGTCGAAAAACCAGGAAGTTGGGTAGCAAAGGCGAGAGAGGCCAAGGGAAGCAGCCGCTGCCAGGGATTGGCAATGAGTAGATCGAGCAAGAACGCAAAAAACACGAGACCCACGAAATAAGGCAGAATGATGAGACTTACGATCATGATCTGAAAGAGGATCTTCAGATCCTTCCCCGGTTCCAGGCTCCACCCAAAATATCCCCGCAACACGACGTACTCTGCCGTCATCGCAAGGGGAAGCAAGGGGGGCTTGGTGGAAAGAAGACGGCCATTGAGGCTGCATTTGTCAATCGTATTGACTTCGAAGGGATTGGGGGATTCCGCTGCGGGCCGATCAATATACCAAGTGCCATCGTGAACAAGACTATAGACCGTCGCCAGACGGCTGTTGGCAGAATCCCCGAGAATGACCGTGCCCATCCCCCCCAGCGACACGGCCAAGGCCATCAGAATGATCACCCGCTCAACAAGGAACGCCCAGCGATCTGATCGGCTATAGGTTGTAATCTCACCTGCGCGATCCATATGCGACGACCTCCCCTAAAAACGAACTGCGCCGGAAAGGAGATTCCCCGCAGCAAACCTGGTGCGAACTTACTGGTGCGGTTAGTTCCGTCCCGTCACACGGGACCAACTCCGGGCGAACCATCCTTTTTCGGGTTCTTCGGCGGCAACGGTTCGCTGCAACATTCGCTGCACCGTGACCCACTCGCCATTGACCTGTTCCTCGGTTTTTTCGGCCAGGAAAAAGCTGCCGACACGCGTCCAGTGTCCATTCCGAAACTCATAGCTCAAAGTCTCGACCCCCGTATCCCGGAGAAAGTCATTGTCAAGCCGTGCCTCTTCCCGACTGCGATGAAGGCGCGTGGCGTGGCGTATCTTCTCCAACTTTACGTCCGCGATGTAGGGCGCGGTGCGGGATTCCGTTTCCGTCAACACCACATCAGACGCCCGGGCTTCACTCTGATAGCTGCTGTATTCCTTGAAGTAGTAGGGCCGCTTACGGATGACCCGGCCTTGGTTATTACTGCTATCGGCCTCTACCTCAGCGGCACGACGCTGCACCAAGCGCAACAGAGACGCTTCCAACTCCGAAGCGGATGGGTTGGAATCCATGGACTCCTCGGCTTGCACTGCGGCACCTTTATCCGATGCGCCGCCCCGCCAACTCCGCACCGTTGCGCACGAGCTGGCCAGCCCGACCGCAAGGAGCAGGACGGAAAAAGCCATTCGCCTGGCAATGATGCGTGCTACTACTTGAAAAGATTTCTTCATGATACTCGCTTATTTGCGTTTAGGGCCTCAATCTGGAAAAACCGAAAAAAAGAACTCCATAAGGGGCGGACGGCAAGAGCCACAAGTTCCAGGCTGTAGCCCGGCCACGTTACACCTTCGGCCCGACGGAAGCACCCGCCCCCAAAAAACATTGGACTCCATTTCCGCTGAAAATGGAACCTATCATAGCACATCTTTATCCCAAAATACGCAAAACACCGCAGACTTCTCCGACAAAAGACAACGTTGCTCAATATCCAGATTCCACCCCTTCATGGGGGCGAATCACCAGCTTCCGCCCACGAACCCTGTCATCAGAAAGCTCGACCTTCCCGGAAGAAATTCGTTGGATGATAAAGCGTTCCATAAGCCGGTCGCCCACCTCCACAATTGCCTCCGCTTCAAATTTTGGATTATTCAATCGAAACGTAGCCTTCGTAGCTGTGGCATCCACCGATTTCAGCACAAATCTATAGGTCGCCACATCGTCATTCACCTCGGCAAACTTCGCCGTCACAGACGGATGACCGCTAACATAGGCGGCCCGACGCATGTAGGAAGTTGCCTTGTCATGATCGGAGCGCTTCCAGGGATTCTTCGCCATGAGATCATCGACGCTTTTCAAAAGGAGCACCCGAACGTCATCCGCGATTTTCAGGTTTTCCTCGTTGCGATTGATACCCACAGCCTTCATGGCTTCTTCAAAAACATCAATGACCAGTTCATCGCGCGCCAACATTTCTGGCGCCTTGTTGATGTAGAACACTTCTGGAGGCTGATTTCGCGCTTCAAACCAAGCGCTCGCATGAGACCATGCGAAACTTCCCCCAAAATAGAGAATGATGACTGCGACCAGAACGCCCCCCACCTTCAGAAGACGCTGAGCCACGGAAGAGGATGCCTGACCGGGCAACTGCGCGCTGGATATGCTCCGTGATGACATGGCCGGCATATCATCGAGAATAGACGCTGCCAGATTCTTACTGTATTCATCCAACTCGGGTGCCTGTTCCACCATTAACTTCGGAGGCTCCTCCAATGGTGGCTGCTGCTTCCCCAGCAAGCGCGCCCAGAAACCCACCGGCTTGCGTGCCGCGCGCGACACTTCCGCCGCGATCTCATCGGCACGAAATGAGTCTAAGGCCCCGGTAACGTTGCCCGAAGGGACGTAGGTGGTATGCCCCGGCTCACCAAGATCCTTGAGGGTAAGCTTTTTTTCTTCCCGCTTGGGGCGCCCGACTTCTTCGCCACAATGGTGGCACTTGGTCGCCCACACGCTGACATTCATCCTGCACGTAGGACACAATCGTTGTTCGTCGTCGTCGCCATTCTTATCGTAAGACACCGTCTCCACTCCTTTTTCTAACCGCAGTGCAACCAGATCGGAGGGCAACCAGACACCCACAGCCCTCCACCCCATCCCTGGGTGGATACGTTCACGCATAAAGGCCCGACACGGCAAACCCCGCCTATCGCACCCTTCTCTCATTTAACATCAAATCCGCGTCCGATTACAAACTGGTCGCGCCCATCGAAACGCTTCGCGTCACTTGTCCATTTTCTGGTAGTATGCGTCCCGACAATGCCGACGAAAGCCGTACACCTACGGCCCCCCATTCATTCGACATACCGTGCGGTTCCAAGCCGCACATTCTGCCACTCTTTCATCTTCAGGCGTAATACCATTCCATGACCGACAGTTCCACAAACGGGTATAGGCGCGCCCTTGCTGCGGGCTTCTATCTGGGCTTGCTGCCACTTTACCTCTTTCTCCCTGGACAGCGCTCCCAAAGCTATTCCCGCCATCATTTCAGACAGGCGGGTGCCCTCTTCGCCGTCTTCATTGCGCTCAGCCTCATACTGGCCGCCACGGCACTGGGCCTCTCGTACCTTCTCATTTACCACCGCGCACTGTACGAAGGCTTTCAACTGGAGCGCTACCTGGTCGGCACACTGAGAAAACTCTACCTCGCCTGGCTCGTCTTCTGGGCCTTCGGGCTGTGCCTGGCCCTGGTCGGCTCAACCCGCCCCATGCCGCTAATCCACCGCATCGCGGACCGCGCCTTCGTCTGGCGAAGTGCCTGTATCGGCCTGCTCTTCGCCTACGGCATCGTGGCCCTCTTGGTACCAGTCGCTTATCACGGGGCGAAGCTGGCACCCGCCGAGCGGATAGACGGACCGATCCAATTCCTCTACGAAGACAACAATGTGTTTCCACGATGGTTTTTCCTGCTCGCATTCTACCCCATGTCCGTGACCGCCACTTCCCTGTGGGGCGAGGAGAGCGTCGTTGTTCAACGGCTTGATCGGGCAGCTGTAATACGGTCCGTCGAACAAGCGGAGGTCATCTACCTAGGTTCCCATGGAACGGAAAAGGGCCTGATGTTAAAAAACGGGTGGCTGGTTCCAAGTGACTTGGAGGGGGTTGAGATCAGCCCCAATCTGCGCTTCGTATACCTCACCGGATGTGATAGCGGGCAGCAGCGCGACGGCTGGCTCGCCGCCTTCTCCCCCGCTGAAGTCGTCACCTATGACCGCCTGAGTGCCGTCCTCGAACACGCGTGGTGGCTCTGGTTTCGGGGTCCCGAAAAACTCAGGGCAATTCATCAGGAGCAACTGCCATGACAGACAACGAATCGCTACGCCGCCTCATTTGTGAGATCGGGCGGCGCATGTATGCGAAAAACCTTGTCGCGGCCTCCGACGGCAACATCAGTGTGCGACTGGACGAAGGACAGTTCCTCTGCACCCCCAGCGGTGTGTCAAAAGGCTTTATGCAACCCACTGATCTCATCGTTGCCGACGGCCAGGGAGAAAAGATTGGGGGCACGGGAAAAGTCACCTCCGAATTCCCCACCCACCTCGCCTGCTATGAGGAACGGCCTGACATCCACGCGGTGGTCCACGCACATCCTCCCCACGCTATTGCTTTTACGCTTACGGGGATTTCACTGAGCGAAGCCGTGCTGCCCGAAGTCGTTGCAGCCTTTGGCGGGGTGCCCACGAGTGCCTACGCCACACCAGGCACGCCGGAGGGCAACGATGTCATCCGCCCCCTCATTCGGGAGTGTGATGCCGCCATGCTGGCTCGACATGGCTCCATCACCGTTGGAAGGAACGTGGAAGAAGCCTACTTCAAGTTGGAGAAACTGGAGCACGCCGCCCAGACCCTGTACTACGCCCGCCAACTTGGCGCCTTGCGGACACTCAGCGCCGACCAAGTGGATCGTTGCCTGGCAGGACGCCAAGCCTACGGTGCCATCGGCCCGGTCTATACAGCGGATCTGTACCCTGACAAAACTGACTAACTGTTTTGTAAGCGTTCACGGCACGGTGTTGTTAGCGAAGCCGCTGCCTTTTGTTCCCCTCCTTGGAGGGGAGCCTTGTTGGCCCTGTGAACGGTTACCTGTTTTTTTAGCGTTTGGCATCGGACTACTAGCCTCCCAAAACCAGATAGTCCCCTCTCTGTCAGCAGGTTACGACACGGGTAAAGCCCTGAGAGGCCTATCCACGGCACCCGCCTTCGACCCGCCGCGATGTTTTATGGAGAGGAGGAGTCCCAATCAATATAAACGTGCATCTTGCGTCGGACTGGAAAGTCCGACCTCCTGCCCGCATCAGGAATACACCGGGGTACACCAATCGCGGTATTCCGCTACCTTGCCCTGAACCACATCGAAGTAAATCTTCTGGAGCTTTCGGGTAATCCCACCAGGCTTGCCATTGCCGATGAGGCGGCGATCTACGGAGCGAATCGGGGCGACTTGGGCACCGGTTCCACAAAAAAACACTTCGTCGCTGATATAGAGCTCGGTACGCGCAATGGGACGCTCTACGACCTGCAATCCAAATTGCTCCTGGGCCAACTGCATAATGGTGTTCCGCGTGATACCCACAAGAATATCGGCATTAGGCGGGGGCGTAATCAGCTTATCCTCTTGAATCACGAAGATATTCATGGCGCTGCCCTCGGCGACCGTGCCATCTTCCCGCAGAAAAATGGCCTCGTGAAACCCGGACTGTTTCGCCTCGGTCGCCGCCAGGGAAGAGTTAATGTAGCTACCTGTCGTCTTGGCGCGTGTCGGAATCGCATTGTCCGAAAGACGCCGCCAGGAGGATACCGCGACGTCAAGGCCGTCGTTGGTATCTACATAATCCCCCAACGTGATTAGATAACAGCACAAGGCACTGGAAACACCGCGCACAGCGGGGCCTAGCGATAATTCGCTCTTGTAGCAGATGGGACGCAGGTAGACATCTTCACGCAACGCGCTTCGTCGGGCGACTTCCAGACAGATTTCCTCAATACGAGCAGCATCCTCGGGAATTTCCATGCAAAGGATATTGAAGTTGCGCACGAGCCGATCCACGTGCTCTTGGAGGCGGAAGATAAACACGTTGTCTTCCTCGACATTGTAGTACCCGCGAATTCCCTCGAACAGCGCCGTGCCGTAATTGAAGGCATGGGTCATCACGCTGAGTCGCGCATCGCCAACCGGAACGAAATCGCCCTCAAAATACGCAATTTCGCCTGGATGCATTTTGGCCATTTATCAATCTCCCTACCGCCGCTCAAAGAAGCGACGTGTCATTTTTCAAACACAATAGTACTACCACGGTTTCCCATGCGCACCGCGAAAATCACACGCCAACCTTGCGCACGACCATAACCGTTGCAAGGGCTGCACCGTGTGGCGTGATAGTATCGCCCGTCCAAGCGGGTGTATGCAACCATGAGGCCACAAAAGCCCAAAAAATCGACGATGAATCCAAGAAAAATCCCCCGCCCGGAAGTTCAGGCGGAGGAATAATCTGACTACGAATTTTCTATGATTGCGGCTGATAGTGCTCCACGATTACGCGATTCGAAGACACGCGCCAGCGACTCCTGTAGGCCGCTTCATAATACCCGTCATTCAGTTTTTCAATCAGCTCTGAAGATTCGGCCATGTCCGCTTCAATAAGATCGCGCATGGAGATGAGTCCTTTGAACACATCGCCCTTGCCGACGACCACCAGATGGCGCACGCCGCTTTTGAACATGAGGGCCTTCGCGTGGCTCATCTTGTCTTCCAGGTTCACGGACAGGGGGTCGGGACTCATGACCTCGCGCACCGTCACCAAATCTATGTCCAGGGATTCGTTCACCACCCGATGCATGAGATCGCGTTCGGAAAAAATCCCCGCCACGGACTCACCTTCCTTTACGACGACCGCGCCCGTCTTCCGTTCACAAATATAATGGACCGTCTGGCGTATCGTATCGTTCGCACTCACCCAGTAAATATCGCGTGGCTTGATGATATCTCCAACAATAGGCATATACAGTACCTCCTTCAAATCATCATCCGGTTTCATTGACACGGAGCGCGTGCGTATCTCCTTTCCAATACTTCTGCCCAACACGCTGCAACCTCAACATCCTTGCATTGGGATTGTTCCGTGATTTAGTCTAGCACAGTCGGGGCTATCTGCCTAGGCCCAATCACTTTTGTTATATTATTATTGTTTTTATCGATTTAGCGCTGCTATGCACAGGATTTCCCCAATGACCTACGAATTTGACTGGCCCGTCCATGATCACCGCGAAAAAGAGGCCCTTCTCTCCGTATTGGAACGAAAAAAGTGGTTTAATGGGGAAGAAGTTATCGCGTTTGAGAAAGCCTACGCGGAATTTCAGGGTGCAGCCTTCGGGGTCGCATGCACGAGTGGCACCACGGCCATTGAAATTGTGCTCGAAGCTCTCGAAATCGGACCCGGCGACGAAGTCATTGTGCCGCCCTACACCTTCGTGGCTACGGCGACGGCCGTGCTTCGGGTGGGTGCCACGCCCGTTTTTGCCGATGTCGATGCATCCTGGTGTATGGACCCTGCCGCGACCGAAGCCGCTATCACCTCCAAGACCAAGGCGATCATGCCCGTACATTTTGGCGGTTCCATGGCGAATATCGAAGCCCTCAAGACACTGGCCGAACAACACAATATTGAACTCATTGAGGATGCATGCCATGCGTGGGGCAGCCAATTGAAGGGCCAGGGTGCCAGCACGATCGGGCACTGCGGTGTTTTTAGTTTTCAGGAATCCAAAAATATCACCGCTGGTGAAGGTGGGATAATTGTCACCAACGACGAGGATCTGGCGGCACGATGCCGCAGCATTGTCAACTGTGGTCGTGAAGAGGGCGCGGCATGGTATCACCACATCAACCTGGGAACAAACGCCCGGCTCACCGAATTTGGCGCTGCCTTGCTCCGGGTCCAGCTTGAACGCTATCCCGAGCAGATGGCGGTCCGCGAAGCCCGTGCAGCAACACTCGATGCCGGATTGGGCGCAATCCCAGGAATTATCCCCCAGCCTTCCGCGCCAACGATGACGCGCCGTTCCTACCACCTCTATTGTATCCGTTTCGACGAGGAGCAATTCGGCATGGATCGCGATACCTTCCTTGCCGCCGTCGACACTGCGGGCTTGCCCGTGGTGGCCGGATATCCCCTGCCGCTCTACAAGCAACCCCTGTTTCAGAAATTTCTGGACCGGCACGATTACAACGCCTGTCAGTGCCCGGTCACGGAGGCCCTTTGCGCCAGCGAAGGTCTCTGGGTTCAGCAAACTATGTTACTGCTCTCAGAATCCCATATGACCGGCATCGTGGACAGCATCGCATCGATACAGGCTGGCAGTCGCTAAGCACATCGGGCACCACCCACAGTTTAACGTAAAAATGTTGTTTGCCGTTCTGTCTTCTGCTATGCTCAGACGACAATTACGTCATTGGACCCATACCAGGAGTTCGCGATGCCTACGCTCAAGAAGATTCTCAGCTATGCGGTAAAGAACGGTGCCTCCGATGTCCACCTGACCGTGGGCAGTCCCCCGGCCGTCCGTATCGATGGGAAAATACGCTTCCTCGATTCGGACAATCTCACGCCGTCCGACACCCATGACATGGCGACCGAGATCATGAATGAGAAAGAGCTTGAGGTCTTTCTCGAAACAGGCGATGCCGACTTGGCCTACGGCGTTCCCGGACTCGGGCGTTTTCGCGTGAACTGCCTGATGCAACGGGGTTCCACAGGCATTGTGATGCGTCATGTCAAGGGTAAGATTCTTAATTTTTCCGATCTGAACCTCCCCCCGGCGATGAGACAGACAGCGGATCTCCATCGTGGTCTGGTGCTGGTGACGGGCACGACGGGCAGCGGCAAATCAACAACCCTGGCATCGATGATTGACTGGATAAACCAGCGGAACCGCTTTCATATTGTAACGCTGGAAGATCCTATCGAATTTCTTTACACCAATAAAAAGAGCATCATTACACAGCGGGAAATCAACATCGATACGAAGGATTTCGACTCCGCGCTACGGGCAGTGATGCGCGAAGATCCCGATGTCATTCTCATCGGTGAAATGCGCGATGCCGACACCTTCCAGGCCGCCATCTCGGCGGCGGAAACAGGGCACCTGGTCTTCAGCACGCTGCACACCACCAATGTCATGCTGACCATCGACCGCATCATGGACATGTTCCCGTCCACCATGCACGACCAGATTCGCTCCCAGTTGTCCATGCAGCTTCGTGCGTGCGTGGCACAACGCTTGATACCGTCCGCAGACGGCAAAGGACGTGTTCCCGCCATCGAACTCATGTTCAACAACCCCGGTATTGCCTCGCTCATTAAGGAAAACAACGTCAAGCAGATCCCCAACGCCATTGTCGGCGGCAAGGAAGACGGCATGCAGACCTTCAACATGAGTCTGGTCGGGCTGATCAAGAGCGGGCTTATCAAGGAAGAAGTCGCCTACGCCCAATCAGACAACCCGGATGAGCTTAAGATGAACCTCCAGGGCATCTACCTCAGCAGCAGCCGGGGCGGAATTTTGAAGAAGTAGGTGCTTGTACTGCGGGGCACGGGCACGGACCAACCCGCCCGAAGCGCCACGCACGGCATGGCCCGTTGGAAGGCGTGCCCCCAAGCGCTATCATGTACCCCTATGCAAGACAGCGAGACGGCTGGCCTACTTTCTTACGCCACGGGGACTGCACCGCCCAAGCCCGCGTCGGTCAGCAATACAGGTGTCGTGTCCAATCCGCTCCACGTCCAATAGGGCATGGCCCGTCGGGAGGCGGAGCTGTCCCCAAAGCGCCCAGAATACTATCGTGGGCGAAGTAATGGAATAGTCCCTCAGCCTGAAGAACATCGCGTGCTTCGAGAGCGGCCTCCATGGACTGGGGCACTTGACGATGTATTACCCACCCACCAAGAGGATCAATCAGCGGTTTATCCAAGAGTCGAAGAAAAACGACCCAAGGTTGCTCGCCTATGCCGAGGCCGCCCGGACGGGCTGTATTCAGTAGCTCCTCCACGCCCTGTACTACACGCCCTCCCCTTGCTTATTCTATACACCCCAGTCGGGAACCGCACAGGGGATGCAATTCAACATGCCTTGGTCGGCCCAATCGAAGTAACGGAGGCCTGCCGGTGAAATCTCTCTTTTTATTACTCGTACTGCTTGTGCCCTTACATGCCTTGGCGGGAGCGAATGACGAACTCACGCTTTATGTCGCCCCGAAGGGCAACGACACTTGGTCCGGCATGCTGGCATCCCCGGCGGCTGATGGTTCGGGAGGCCCCTTCGCGACCTTGGCGCGGGCCGCTGAGCAGGTGCGTGCATTGAGGAAAAACCAGGGTGGAACGCTCACACAGCCGGTCCAGATTCTCCTTCGCGCAGGGACGCACTTCCTCACCGAGCCACTGGTCCTGACCCCTGAAGATTCGGGCACGGTGGATTGCCCCGTGACCTTTGCCACCTACCCCGGCGAAAAGGCCATTATCAGCGGCGGTCGTCCTGTCACGGGGTGGAAAAAAGTAGATGCTGCGCTTTGGGCCACCGATCTGCCCGAAGTGCGCGGCGGCAACTGCTACTTCCGAACGCTCCGGGTGAACGATACCTGGGCTATCCAGGCCCGAGAGCCGAACTTCGATCCCGAACAACCCCGCAAAGGCGGCTGGCTCTTTGCCCGGCAAATTGTCGCGGGAGAGAAACAGGGCCTCTTTGGTGTGGGTGTCGGCAAGATCCACAACGTCGGTGATCGCCTCGAATGGGCGGCCGAGATCCCCGCCGAGGGTGACTACACCGTCTGGGTGCGCTATGGACACCGCATGAAAAATTACAACCTGGACACCATGGACGGGCGAACGGTCTTTGG
>JAJRPE010000218.1 GCA_024280935.1 Candidatus Hydrogenedentota bacterium | reverse complement strand
CCAACGAAATTCAACTCGGCATCCTCGCCACCAAAGCAGCGATGCATCGCGTCGAGAATCCCGACATCCGTCAACTGATTGATTCTTGGTTTCGGGTTGTTTCGCGGACTCGGAACGGTCGCCGGAAAGAGATAGATACATGGCGGTGGAAGGCGGTATTGGCCGACATCCGTCAACCTTTCCTCTGTGCCGCAGAGCTTTGGGCATGGCCTGGCGATGGTTCCGCAAATCCAATCCCATACAACGACCCCATCGATTTGCTGCTGGCGGTCTATAACCTCGGCGCTCAACCGCGTGTGAATCCCTGACCAGAGATTGTGACGCGGATCGGCCCCTTGGTTACTGCAAATCGACCAAACTACGAACTCGTCCGCATGCGGGGGGCGCTCAAAAATGTTTGTGTTGTTACCGTCCAGGCAGCCTTTCAGTTCGATGATCGCAGTTCTGCCGTTGTTGAGCTCCACAGCGTAATCGTGCCGGTTCGCTTCGCCTGCGGATTCCCAGTCTGCGATAAAACCTTGATCTTGCATGTATGAAAGAACAAGAGCGACGAAGTCTCTCTTTTCTCGCATGGTTGCCGAGTACTGCCCCCGGATTCTTTCGATGGCCCCCCTGAAAAGGCCGGAGTGGTAGAAGTCTCGTTCGTCCAACCCGTGCTCGCCTAACGTGTGGGCCTGAGTTTTCAGAACCTCGGTGAATTCCAGTATTTTTTCCCGAAGGTCTGCGTTTCTCTCGCAGGGTATTTCATCGCTCACTATTCGCTCCGCTCTCAACCGATTCCCGTACCGAGAGTAGCTTCTCGAATAGATGCTTGGAAATATGGCGAACAACAGGCACAGCAACTCCGTCGCCTGTAAGGTGATAGGCTTCGTTGTATCTCCCCGGCAATTTGTAGCTGTCCGGAAGTCCCATAAGGCGAGCCGTCTCGCGCGACGAGATGAGGCGGGATCGTATATTTTCGCCTTCAATGACCATGATGAGCTGTCGTGACGATCCCCCTGCGGGTGTTCGCAGACATCCCGCAATATTGTCAAATCTCACCTCGGCCCGTTGGACCTTGATGCCGTGTTCGCGCCTCGTCCGTTTGTAAATCGTGCCTACCATCTGGACCCCTGCTGCCTTTGCTGTCTCGACCTTTGCAAGGTTCACCTCAGACATCATGGAAAGCAACGCTGTGGTTTCGGCCTTCGTATGCCATCTTGTCGAGGCGGGGTTCTCTTCGATCACGTCGGAGAGATTTATTCGTCGCGCAGCAGGTTTCGGCATGCGCCACCAGATCCAATCGCGTTGCAGACCTTCAGGAAGTCGTTTGTGAGCGTTTTTAAGCCCTTTCGTGTGCCAAGGAGCCACCGGCTCATCGGAGGTGGTTAACGTTGCAGTTTCCAAGTCGCCCCGCAGTGCGATTACGAACAGTCGTGGCCGGGATTGCGGTACAAAATGGCTGGCATCCGCGACAAAAGCTCCATACCTGTATCCGAGTTCCTGAAGTGCGCCGCAAATAGCAGTGAAGTCTTTTCCCCCGTGCGAGGTCAGAGTGCCCAGAACATTTTCAAGCGCAATAATTTTCGGCGCGCGGTTCTCTCGGCGAAGTGCCTGGATGTGATGAATGAATGGCCAGAACGTTCCTGACCGGTCTCCACGGAGTCCGGCTCCGCCACCGGCAAGCGAGAGATCCTGACATGGGAATGATCCCCATACAAGGTCAGGCTGGCCGGGCATTTCTTCTGGGGCAATGTTTCGAATATCATCGACAATCAGATGATCATCACCCCAATTTCTTCGATAGGTTTCACCTTTTTTTCGGTCGAAATCATTTGCCAAGAGACACTTCCAGCTTTCGCCGAGCCCCGCTCGGGCCATTCCGCCACCAGCGAAGAATTCATAGAATGTTCTCGGCATGTTCTCTCTCCCGTTTTCTGACAGGTAAAGCAGATACCATGTCAATACTCAATGTTTCATTGACATGGCAGGTTAAGTTGCCGCAGTCATGATTGAAACCAGCCTCACCGAACAATCCTGACCACATCAGCAGGCCGCTTGGTTACGAACCCCGCCCATTTCTCCATAACCACCCTCCGGCGCTCCAGCAGGTCCGACCGGGCATAGCTGCGCTCTACCGTGCCGCCGATCCGGTGACCAAGAACCGTTTCTGCAACTTCGAACGTACACGCATCTGTGTCCTGCACCCAAGTGCGGAACGACGTTCGAAAGCCATGCAGAGTACCAGATGCGCCAATACGCTTCAAAGCCTTGGAAAGCGCCACATCCGATACATGACCACGTGTGAGTCCCGGGAACAGATAATCATCTGACACCTCGGACGCTTCCGCGACAATTTCCTGGCACGCCTCCGAAAGCGGAACTCGGAAATCCTGCACATGCGCAGAACGACCCTTGATGCGGGCAGCCGGTACCGTCCAGAGGCCACCTTCAATTTCTTCAAAGCGCGCGCCGCGGCAGCCATGGCTGCGCACCAGCGTCAGGATGCACCAGCGCAGGCACAGGTTGACGGCGCTGGGCTCGGACAGCTTGGCGTATAGTGCCGGCACCTCCTGCCATGGCATGGCTGCGAGGTGGCGGACCTTGTGGTCGACCTCCCCCAGCATATGTTTTGCCGCCTCGACCGTAAATGGATCACAGTTTACGCCCATCAGGCGCGCCTGCTCAAAAATGATCTTCGTCCTGTTGATCGCCTTGATCGCGGTGGGGTGCTTTTCCCGCCAGATCGGCTTCAGCGCCGCGTGGATGTCTGCCTGGTGGATGGCGCTCATGCGCTTCCGCCCGAGTGCCGGAATCATGTAGAGCCTGATCGGGCTCATCCATCGCCCTCTGGTGCCGCCGCCGCGCAGGGCATTGCGCTTCGCCTCGAACACGATCTGCGCCATGCGCTCGAATGTGGGATCCTGCCTGTCCATCTCTCGGCGCGCCGCTTCGCGCTCGGCTTCGCGGACGGAAATCGGATCATCGCCCTTCGCAAGCACCGCCGCCCACCGGTCGCGCATCTTGCGGGCTTCCGCCAAGGTGATAGCGCTTTGCGGTCCCAGCCCCATGTCTCGCCGCCGCCCGAGATACGAATACCGCCAAACCCATTTGCCGGCACCACCTGTGCGGATCAGCATCAGGCCGCCGCCGTCGTAGTATCTCCCGTCCTCGGCATTTTTTACCTGAATGGCGGTCAGCCTGTTTCGTTCACGTCCCACAATTAGTCCCACATCAAAGCTGGCGTTGCGGCTTTGGCCGATGCTACGGCATGCGACAGCAACCCTTTTGTTTATTTGAACTATAGGCGGTTTTGCGCTCGCTATGCAACGTCGTGCGACAGGGTTTTGGCGCTCTCATGCGGCACCATTTATTCTGTAATTATTCTGTAAGTGATTCCTGTTCGGATATTACATAAGGTAATATGCTGGCGACAAAGGTCTCGATAAATTCCAGCGTGATGATGGATGGCGACGTGGTAATTGGCCTAACCACGGACAATGTATGCGGGACCACGGGGCGAAACGGGCGCATATCGATGTTTTTGTCCAGAAACTGCACAGCATCCAGTTCACTGACCACAGATACGCCGTTGCCTTGGGAAACAAAGGTGCAGGCTGCTGTAAACTGGCGGATTTCGATCCATGTCGGAATCTTGATGCCACGGCTGGAAAAGGCCTGTTCCAGCGATTTGAAAAACGCGCTGTCGCGGCGTGTATGGATAAGGCGCTCACCGGCAATATCTTCGGGCCAGATTTCGGTTTTTTCACCCAGGGGGTGGCCTTTGGGGAAAATACAGACTGTCCGGATCTGGTAGCTATTGCTTTCAGTGGCGGGGTGGCGGGGTCGGCCATCGGTGATGCCGCAGTCGTATTGTTCACCGATAATCCATTCCATGATCCGTTCGGGCCGGTCCGGTTCAAGGGTAATTGT
>JAJRPE010000217.1 GCA_024280935.1 Candidatus Hydrogenedentota bacterium | reverse complement strand
GGCGATCCATGCGCGGAGCTTTCTAATGCTTGGATCATCCAGCGCCTCGCCTTTTTCCGCCGGCGGCATGCGTTCATCGGACTCGGTCGTGGTGATGCGATGGAGGAGTACACTCGCTTCGGTGTCGCCTGGAACGATGGCAATGGCCCCAGACTTCAACGTCGTCGTAGCGCCCTCGGCGGTATCCAAGCGCAGGCCTGCCTTTCGGGCAGCGGCATCTTGTCCGTGGCACGCGAAGCAGTGCTCCGCGAAGATGGGCCGGATATCTCGGTTGAAGGACAGGGGCGCATTTTCTTCGACCGCGTGCGCGGGCACCGTGAACCCCGCAATCGCGAGAAGAAGCGATGTTATGTGGCTTGTGGGGGAGCATGGATGTGATTTCATGAATACGACTCTCGCGGTGGCGGCACGCCGTTAAGTGTAATGAAGTATTGGGTTGCGTGCAAGATCGCACAAGCGTCCAAGAACGATCCAAAGAGAAAGTGGCCACAGCCGTCTCGGCTGTGTAAGGACACCCTGTGTTCCCTTGCTTCATGCGCCCTGTTCACACGTTCACGTTATGGTTTGCGCTCGGCATAGAGTTTTTTTAGAACGCCCATATGTGTTGTGCTCCGCACACACAGCCGAGTCGGCTGTGCCACTTTCCCTTAATGTTTTCAGCTTAAATAAACATCTTATCAACGATCCGTCGATTCGTTGGGGAGTTTATGGCCGGCACTCAGCATAAAGGCCGATCGCCACAAATCCCGATTGCCTTTTGTGCGTCGTGGCGTGTCAATTTCGTAGACTACCCTCATCGGAAGGAGATAATTTGTGATGCGAGTCTTAATCATGGGCGCGGGCGCGCTGGGGAGTATTTTGGGTGGCTTCCTCGCTCGGGCGGGGCATGGGGTGACGCTGGTAGGACGGCAGGCCCATATGGATGCCATCCGCACGGGGGGACTTCGGGTGACGGGCATTTGGGGGGCGCATCAGATAGCGGGTATGAAGACTTTCACCGCAGCGGCGGAAGTGTCAGCGGGGGACTTCGATGTGGTTTTTATCGCGGTGAAATCCTACGACACGGCGAGGGCCATAGGGGAAGTCGCGCACTTGCTTTCCGAAGATACGCTGGTCTGCTCTTACCAGAACGGTTTGGGAAATGCCGAGGCCATTGCGGAGGTGGTCGGCTGGGCGCGGGTAGTGGAGGCCATGGTTATTTTCGGGGTCCAGATTCCCAAGCCGGGCCATGTGGATGTCACGGTGATCGCCCGGCCCACGGCCTTGGGCGTCTATCACGAGGATGCGCCGGTGGGACGGGTCCAGGCGTTCGCGAAAACCCTTGATGACGCAGGACTGCCCACCGTGTATTCGGAGCAAATCGCCGGTGAGCTATGGCGAAAGGTGGCGTACAACAGCGCCTTGAATCCGCTTTGTGCGCTGCTGAATGTGCCCTACGGGAAGTTGCCCGAGATGGAAGAGACCCGCGCCATGATGGCCGACATCGTGGCCGAACTCTATGCCGTGGCGGCAGCGCGGGAGGTGACGATGGAGCCGCCAACGTCCGGAGAGTACATGACGCTGTTCTACGAGAAGCTGGTCCCGCCCACAGCGGCCCACTACGGCAGCATGCACGAGGACTTTCGGCGGAAGCGTCGCACCGAGATCGACGCCTTGAACGGGGCAATCGTTCAGTTTGGCGATGGGCTGGGGGTGGATTGTCCGGTGAACCGGATGATCACGCGGCTGGTGAAAGCCCGGGAGAGAAGTTTGAAGGGTGAAGTTTGAAGGGTGAAGTTTGAAGGGTGAAGTTTGAAGGGTGGCGAGGTACGTCGTCCACTGGGTCCACATCGTCCACCAAGTCCACAAACCTACCCTTTTTCGTAAGCGTACGGCGGGCAGGAGTGCGGACTTTCCAGTCCGCAATAAAGGCAGCGTGATGCCAGCACAGGATCTTGCTACTCTTGCATCACTTAACAGGCTTTGGCTGGCTCAGCGGGTGCCTTGTGGCGGGTAAGAAAACCCGACCTCCTGTTTGCAGTGAACGTTACCCTTCATGGAGCGCGGGCGTCCCGCCGGCATTGCCCCCATAAATCCACCTGCGCCTTGTATCCATGCAGGAATCATCCTAGCCCTATTCCTATCGTCCCACCGTGATCAGACTACGCACGGAAGCCATCTTCGCGGGTCCGATGCCGCTGACGTTTTCGAGGTCGCCCGGCGTCGAAAAGGGTTGGACTTCGCGGTGGGCGATGATTTTTTTCGCGGTCACGGGGCCGATGCCGGGGAGGCTTTCCAACTGGCTTTGGGAGGCGGTGTTGATGTCGATGAGACCGCCGGTTGCGGATGACGTGGCGCTGGACGATGCAGGTTCCGAGGCTGCGTTTGATGCGGGGGCTGCCCTTTCAAACCGGTACCACGTGGAGCGGGTGTAGGGCGTGGGGTTGTAGGTGGGGTTCGGGTAGCTGTAGCTTTGCTTACCGTCGTCGTAGAACGCGGGAACGAGCAGGGTGGTTTCGTCCAGCAGGAGGGCGGTTCGGTTGATGTCGGAGAGATCGCTTTCGGGCAGGGCGCCGCCCGCTGCGGCCAAGAGGTCTCTGATTCGCGCCCCCGTCTCGAAGTAGTAGAGTCCTTCTTCCTTCACCGCGCCCAGGATGCCTACGGCGATACGCTCGGGGGGCGTCGGCACAATGACGGCTGCGGGCGGGGCGGGGGAGGGCATCGGATTTGGTGCGTTGGGCACGGCTTCCAGCGCGACATCGCTTCGCCGGACAAAGGAATCGCCGTCCGGTGTTGATTGTGCGTTGCCGCGCCAAATGAGCACGCCCGCGCCCAGTACAATGGCCCCCGCGACGCCCAATAGGATCCATTGCTCTCGGACCGTCATTAATCGGCTCAGCATGGTTGCCCCCGTTCAGGTGCTTCCTTTACTACGCTTTGAGTTTCCGTAATGTATTACAATATGCCCACAAAGGGACCGTCATCCCCGCGAACGCGGGGAACCAGTGAGTATCAGCATTTTGTGCGTTCGCGTTTCTGGATCCCCGCGTTCGCGAGGATGACGAATACGGGCGTTCCTTCCAAACCGTAGGGGCTAATGCGTAATTCGCCAAGCCCGTTCGTGGGAATGACGATGCGGCGTGACACCTTCGGCTGACGTATTGACCATAAATCCTAATTGGCTAATCGGCCCTATCAGGCGGATACGGCCAATCAGCGCCCCACCACCTACGCCAGGATATCATGCACCACGTTGCCATGGATGTCGGTCAGGCGGAAATCGCGGCCCTGGAATCGGTAGGTCAGGCGTTCGTGGTCGATGCCCATGAGGTGGAGCATGGTCGCGTTCAGGTCGTGAACCGGAACCGGATCCTTCACCGCATTGTAGGAAAAGTCGTCTGTTTCGCCGTGGACATGGCCGCCCTTGACACCACCGCCCGCCATCCATACACAGAAGTTTCGGCCATGGTGATCGCGGCCATAGTTGACGAGGTCGGAACCCTGGCAGTAGACCGTGCGGCCAAATTCACCGCCCCAGACCACGAGGGTGTCTTCCAGGAGGCCCCGTTGCTTGAGATCCTGCACCAGCGCCGACGAGGCTTGGTCCACGTCTTTGCATTGCTTGGGGAGATCCCCTGGCAGACTGCCATGTTGGTCCCAGCCACGGTGATAAAGTTGGACAAAGCGAACATCCCGCTCGATGAGCCGCCGGGCAAGGAGGCAATTGGCGGCGTAGGTGCCGGGTTTCCGTGCGTCTTCGCCATACATATCGAAAATGTAGTCCGGCTCCTCGTTCACATCCATCAGATCGGGCACGGAGGTCTGCATCCGGTAGGCCATCTCATATTGGGCGATGCGCGCCTCGATTTCCGGATCCCCAAAGGCGTCGTAGGCCATCTTGTTGAGTTGGCCGAGGCTGTCGAGCATGTTGCGGCGGCTGTGCGCCGTGACCCCTGGCGGGTTGGAGAGATAAAGGACGGCGTCCTTGCCGCTGCGAAAGTTTACGCCCTGGTGTTCTGAGGGCAAAAAGCCCGCGCCCCAGAGACGCTGGAACAACGCCTGGGCATCGCGTGCGGCGCTCCCGTGGGAGATGAGCACGATGTAGCCGGGCATGTCGTCGTTGTCGCAGCCGAGGCCATAGTTCAACCAAGCACCCATGCTGGGACGACCGGGCTGTTGGTGGCCCGTCTGGAAGAAGGTCATGGCCGGGTCGTGGTTAATCTGCTCGGTATGCATCGTCTTAATCAGGCACATATCATCGGCAATTTTTGCCGTGTGGGGGAGCAATTCGCTCATCCACATGCCCGATTCGCCATGTTGCTCAAACTTGAACTTCGAGGCCACCACGGGGAATTTTGCCTGGCCGGAGGTCATGCCGGTGATGCGCTGACCACCACGGATGGAGTCGGGCAATTCGGTGCCGTGTTTAGCGGCCATCTGGGGCTTGTAATCGAACAGGTCTTGCTGTGCCGGGCCGCCCGATTGAAACAGGTAGATAATGCGCTTGGCCTTTGGCGGGGTATGGGGATGGCCCAGGACGCCGCGACCTGCCGATTTGTCGATGGCCGCGTTGCCTTGCTTTTGCATGAGCGCGGCGAGGGCAGCCGTGCCGATACCCGCGCTGGTACGGCCAAAGAATTGACGCCGCGTAATATGTTGCAACTGCGTTTTACTAATATCCATGGGTCCAGCTCCAGATACTCGTTCTTTTTCTCATTATAGTCCCATAATGAACAAAATAATAGCCAAAATTGCCCCGGCAAAGGGAATGACCACCGTCAGTGCCGCCACGGGAAGGTAGGCGGAGCGGTGGGTTTCTCCGCAGATTGCCCGGATGGTCGTTACCACGTAACCGTTGTGGGGCAGGGAATCGAGGCCGCCGGAGGTGATGGAAACAACACGGTGCAATGCTTCGGGGTCCACGCCCGCTTCCAGGTAATGGGGGGCGATAAGGGGGAGGGCGATGGCCTGGCCCCCCGAAGCGGACCCGGTCAACGCGGCGATGACGCTGACGGCGACCGCCGCACCGATAAGTTCGTTTCCGGGGATGGCTGTCATGGCGGCGAGGGCCTCCTGAAAGGCGGGCGTTAACTTCGCGATGCTGCCGAAGCCGACCACCGCGCAGGTGTTGGCAATGGCGACCAACGCGCCCAGCGTTCCCGCCGACAGGGCCTCGCCGAGATTCTTGAAGTGTTTCCAATAGACGGTGACGGCGGTCAGAAGTCCCACCAGCAGGGCTACCGTGAGGGCGGACTTTCCAAAATCGAGGATGACGCTGAAATAGAAGGAAGTTGCCAGCACCAGCACGAGGGGAATGGCACCCAGCAGAGGGTGGGGCAGGTTGTCGTAGTCCGACTGGATGACATCACCGGGCCGGTCGTCGAATTTTTCGCCCCGCGCCAGAGCACGCTTCATCATAAACTCGAACCACCACATGCCCGTGAGCGCCATGAAAATGGCAACCGGAAGGCTTACCATCCAACCGGCATATTGGGTGGTGCCGAGGTATTTAATGGGGAGGAAGTTTTGGATTTCGATGGAGCCTGCCGAGGTCATGGTGAAGGTCACGGAGCCAAAGGCCAGGGCCGCCGGTATGAAACGGCGCGGCAGGTTGGCCTGCTTAAAAAGGCTCAGCGCCATGGGGAAGACGGAGAAGGCCACGACGAAGACGCTCACGCCACCATAGGTGAGGATAGCACAGGCCATAATGATAGCGAGGGCGGCGTGTCTCAGGCCAAGTTTCTGGACGACCCAGTGGGCGACGCTGTCGGCGGCACCGCTGTCTTCCATGACCTTGCCAAACATGGCACCCAGCAGGAAGACAATGAACCAGGACTGGAGGAAGCCCGCGAATCCAGTCATGTAGCTCGTGGTAAAGTTTTCCGCGCCATTGGCCAGGGGCGGCATCATGGGAATGCCGCTCGTGAGTGCCACGACCAACGCGCACAACGGTGCGGCAATGAGGATGTTCACCCCCCGAATGGTAAGCACGATCAGGAGCGCCAGGCCGCCGATGAGTCCAACCATGCTTAGTGTCATATTGGTGCCTTAGGAGGATTGCTGACGGGGTTTGTGTGGATGCAGGAGGTTTGAGTCACGAGGAGGGTGCCACCCTCACACGCAGCCGGTTCCCGGCTAAGTTTGCGGGTGCGGATTCACGCACGTTCTTTTGACATACCATTTAGTGCCTCAATCTGGAAAAAAGTTCAAAAATAAGAAAATCCCTGGACGATGGATGACAAGGGCCATAGACCTTGGTTGTGGCCCGACCACTTTGGACTGTGCATACTTGCGGGAGACATTATCCATTCTTTCTAGCTGCGGTACGTTCGTCCAGAGACGCCGCACCCGCAAGCTCCCCCGCTTCGCTCCTCCGCGTGAGGGTGGCACCCAACAGGTTATTTTTCCATGCCCCGCGCACTTTGTGGGGGGCAGGAAAACCTGCCCTCCTGTTTCTTGGTGAGTCCACTAAATCTTGGTGATGGTTTCGTCCATGTTGAGAATGACACTGGCCACCGTGCTCCAGGCGGCGAGCTCTTGCTTATTCAGGTCGGCGTTGGCGGGGGCCTGACCGACTGCAAGCAGCTCATCAGCCCGTGCGGGTTCCTGCTGGAACGCGGTCAATTCCGACTCGTAGAGTTCTTGCAATACGCTGATTTCGCCTGCCGTGGCGGGCCGTGCGACCGCCAACAGGAAGGCATGGTTCAGCCGCTCTGCGGGTGTGTCGCCCACTTCCGTCATCATGCGCTCCGCAAGGAAACGCGCCGCTTCCACAAACTGGGGGTCATTCAGCAAGGCCAGGGCCTGAAGGGGCGTGTTGGAACGGCTGCGCTTTACCGTGCATGTTTCCCGGTTGGGTGCGTCAAAGAGCATCATGCTGGGCGGCGGACTCGTCCGCTTCCAGAAAGTGTACATGCTCCGGCGGTAGAGTTCGTCTCCTTCACCAAGCGTAAAGATTTGGGCGGTGAAGCCACCGCCATAGCCCACCTCTTGCCAGAGGCCCAGCGGTTGATAGGGGCGCACGCTTGGTCCGCCGACCTGATTCTTCAGCAGGCCGCTGATGGCCAACGCGTTATCACGAACCGCCTCAGCATCAAGGCGAAGACGGGGGGCGTAGGCCAGCAAGCGGTTTCGGGTGTCCACGGCCCGCGTATCTTCGCGGTGCCGGGAGGTCTGCCGGTAGGTGGCGGAGGTGACGATAAGCCGATGAATGTGACGAACGTCCCAGCCGCTTTCGATGAACTCGGCCGCAAGCCAGTTCATCAGGTCGGGATGGGAAGGGATTTCGCCTTGGGAGCCAAAGTCTTCCGTGGTCTTTACGAGGCCCACACCGAAATACTGCTGCCAATAGCGGTTCACAGTCACGCGGGCGGGCAGCGGATTCACGGGATCCACCAGCCACCGTGCGAAGCCCAGGCGGTTGTTGGGTTCGCCTTCGGGGAGGGGCGGCAGGCACGCCGGCACGCCCGCTTCCACCTTCTGTCCGGGCAGGTCGTACTGACCGCGCTTCAAGAGGAACGTGTCACGGGGTTCTGCCATCACATCCATGATCATGGCGGTGGGGATGGATTTCTCGAATGCGGTTTTTTCTTCCCGTTTCGCCGCCAGTTGTTTGTCCAGTTCCTGCCATTCGGGCGAGTTGAGCTTGCGATAGAAATCGCGGAGCGCATGTTTTTCACTCAGCTTTCGATTGGCCTCGGATTTTGCAAGGATGATTTCCATGGCAACGGGGAACTCACCCGTTTGTTCCTGAGTGTTTTGGAAATAGAAGGCGTAGGCGTTGCCATAGTTGACGACCTTCATGAGCAATTCATTTTCACCCGCGTTCAGCGCTACCGGGATCTGATCCTGATTCTTTTCTACGCCGCGCCGAATGTCGTTGTCATGAATCAAGCGGCCATTCAGCCAAATCTTAATGGCATCGTTACTCCCCACAGAAAGCGTCGTCTTGCGTGCCGTAGGGGAAATTATTTTTCGATAAAGATAGGTCGCGCAGACTTGCCCACTCAGATTATGGATCGTACCATCGGCATAGCCCGGCACCGCAAGCTGCCACTTTTGACGGCCATCCGGGTAGGTGGCCGCCAGGTCGATGCCTTGTTCCGGTTCATAGGCCGTCGCATAGGCTACCTTGCCTTCCGGCGCGGTGTAGGGTCCCGCGATGTACCATTGGTCAAGCCGGGAACGCGCCATGGCCTGGTCGGTGGTCACCGAGATGCGGAAGCGCCCTGCATTGTGCTTTGCATTCTTGCTTTCGTGTCGCAGGCGGACCTTGAGCAGGGCACCGTTGGCGAAGCCAAAGGAACTGTCGGGCACAAAGACGGCAGTACGGCTCCCGGGCGATTCGTGTCCGCCCGCACCGTAGCCCGTGTCTGGCTTGCCGTCGATGGCCTTGGCAATTTCCAGCCCCTTTTGCGCATAATCCACATCACCCGAGATGAGCGTTACTTTCTTGAAAGCGGGTTCCGCGCCCGTGGGACTGACCTCAATCTCCAACTCGCTGAGAACCATGTTGCCGTTCTCCGCACGACCCAGCGAGTGATCGGGCGCTTCGGGATCGGGAAGGAACTCCAGACGCAGCCCCGTAATGCCCGATTGCTTCAAGGGGTAGACCGCCTCGTAGATTTCCTTGGCCGGGTTCTCGCCGCTGGCAACGATGACACCATTCGCAGCGGGGGTCAGCGTGGTGCCGTTGTGTGCCGAGACCGACGTGGGGGTGAGCGGCACCCACTTTGCACGAAGTTTCTCCCGGCTGCTTTCTTCCCAGTTTGCCTGGGCAGCGTCGACTTCCGGCATGGGCTTGCGCATTTCCTCGCGGAGCCCACTGATCGCCGCAGTGAGGGCGGCGACACGCTCATCTTGCGATGGGGTCGCGGCCCGCATCTTGGGAACCGCATTGCCGTCGCGTCCATCGATGCCCTTTTCACTGATAGCGTTGAAATAGGCGAACATTTTGTAGTATTCCGCCTGGCTAATCGGGTCGTATTTGTGATCGTGGCACTTGACACAGTTCATGGTCAGGCCCAGCCACACCGTGCCGGTGGTGTCCACCCGATCCATGACGTATTGTGCCCGATACTCTTCTGGAATGATGCCCCCTTCGAAATTGATCATGTGGTTGCGGTTGAAGCCGCTGGCCAGCTTTTGGTCACGGGTGGCGTCGGGCAGCAAGTCGCCCGCCAACTGCTCGACGGTAAATTCGTCGAAGGGCTTGTTTTCCTTGAAGGCGTTGATAACCCAGTCTCGCCAAGGCCACATGTAGCGCTCGTTGTCGATGTGGTAGCCATTGGTGTCGGAGTAGCGTGCCGCGTCCAGCCAATAGCGGGTCATGTGCTCCGCGTGTTCGGTTGACGTGAGCAGGGTATCCACCAGCCGCTCGTAGGCTTCTGGCTGCTGGTCCGCGAGGAAGGCATCCACGTCCGCGATGGAGGGCGGCAACCCCGTCAGATCGAGGTAGAGTCGCCGCGCCAGGGCGCGTTTGTCCGCCTCGGGGGATGGGGCGATCTCGTGGGATTCGAGCCGCGCCAGCACGAAATTGTCGATGGGATTGCGTACCCAGTCCGCCTGCTGCACAGGAGGCGTGTCGGGGCGGGCGATGGTTTGGAAAGACCAATGGACTTCCCAGGGAGCGCCATCGGAAATCCACTGGGTCAGACGGTCTATTTCCTCGGCGGTGAGTTGTTTCGCGTGATCCGCTGGCGGCATCCGGTCATCCGCATCGTCGGTGGTGATGCGGGCAATGAGGCTGCTCGCGGCGGGATCGCCCGGTACGACCGCCCGTTGCCCCGACTCAAGCACGCCCAAGAGGCCATCCTGGGTATCCAGCCGGAGACCGGCCTTGCGCTTCTTGCTGTCGGGGCCATGGCAGAACAGGCAGTTGTTCGACAGGATGGGCCGAATGTCTCGATTGAATTGTAGCGGGCCTTCGGCAGCCGCCGGGGAAGCGACACCTGCAACGACGATGCCAGCAAGGAAGAAAAAACAAGTTGTTTTCATGATAGACATACCTCAGCAGATGATTATTCCAAACTTTGGGCGGTGAGTCAACTTGGGCACAATAGTTGTCCGGTCCCGCGATTCGTACGCATTCACGACCTGTGGCATTTTGCTCCTAAAAAAGAGACCTACGGGTGCCACGGATAGGCCTCTCAGGGCTTACCCGTGTTGTTCCTGCCGATGGGGAAGGCGAACCGGATTCAGAGGCACCGATTCTGCACGGGTAAACCCTACCGGGCCTACCCGTGGCACCCGTCGGCTACTTTTAAGGACCAAGAGTCCGCGATACGTGAACGCTTACAAAAAACTCACGAGCCATTTTCTAGATTTTTCACCACGTAATCTTGCTGCTCATCGGTTAGTCCAGGATAGAGCGGCAACAGTATACCGTGATCTTGGGCCGCTTCGGAATGGGGCAGGGGGAATCGTAGCTTATGGTCGGCCATACACGGTTCGCGGTGGGCATTCATGATGCCGGTCTTGGTCGCGATGCCTGCATCCAGCATATGCTGCATCAGCTTGCGCTGGTCAATGCCTTCGTCCAGACGCACCGCATAACTCTGCCAATTACTTCGTGCCCAGTCGGGTTCGTGGGGCGGATAAACGCCCGCGATAGCTTCCAGCGCGGCGTGGTATCGGGCCGCAAGCCGCCGTCGTTCCGCGATAATCTCAGGGAGGCGGCGCAATTGCGCCCGACCCACCGCAGCCTGCAAATCGGTCATCCGGTAGTTGTAGCCCAGCCCCGTAGAGGCTTCGACCATGACCTGGCGCGCACCATGGCGTGCGGTATCGGGAATGCTCATGCCGTGCTGGCGGAGCAGACGAAAGCGGGCATCCCACGCGGGATTGCCCGTAGTCAGCATTCCACCGTCGCCTGTGGTGATGACTTTGCGCGGGTGAAAGGAAAAACAACAGATGTCGCCATGGGGCTTCCCAATCCTGTCCCACGTGCCGTCCACCTGAATTTCACTGCCGCTGGCACAGGCGCCGTCCTCGATAAGGGGGAGATGGTTGCGCTGGGCAAGCGGCACGAGGGCATTCAGGTCGCAGGGCATGCCCATCTGGTGTACGCAGAGGATGGCGCGGGTATGATCGCTGATCGCGGCTTCGACCAACGCAGGGTCCATGTTATAGGTGGCCGGGTCGATATCGACAAAGACCGGGGTTGCGCCGCAGTAGCGAATGGCGTTGGCGGTTGCGATGTAGCTGTGCGATACGGTGATGACTTCATCGCCGGGTTTTACGCCAACAACCAGCAGGGCCAGATGGAGGGCCGCCGTGCAGTTCGCCACAGCGCAGGCGTGGGGCGTGCCGACACAGGCGGCAAACTCTTTTTCGAAGGCGGCGACTTCGGGGCCTTGGGTGACCCAGCCCGATTCGATGGGACCCTGGAGCGCAGCAAGTTCTTCCGCGCCCAGCATGGGCTTCGCGATAGGGATTCGGTCACGTGCCATGGGGTGCCTCGGCCCGTTCTTCTCGCCACCAGGCGACGAGGCGGCGCAGTCCTTCCTCCAGATCGACGGCTGGCGTCCAGCCCAGTACGTCGCGGGCGCGGCTGATGTCGGCGAGCCGTCGGGAGACGGGGTTTACCGCCCGTTCGGGGCCGTATTCGATGGGGATATCCGCTTCCATGACACGGAGCAGGGCCTTCGCAAGATCCTTCAGGCTGATTTCCTCACTGCGGCCAATGTTGAAGACGGCATCGGTCGCATCCGATTTGGCCGCGAGTACATTGGCCCGTGCGATATCCTCCACAAAAACGAAGTCCATGGTCTGGGTGCCATCCCCGAAGATGATCGGCGCTTTACCCGCGTCGATCCGCTCAATCCAGCGGATGAGCACCTCGGTATAGACCCCGTGCCTGTCCATCCGGGGACCGTAGACATTGAAATAACGCAGGGCGATATAGTCCAGCCCATACATGTCGTTAAAACTGCGGAGCAGGCCCTCGTTCCACGTTTTCAACGCGCCGTAGATCGTCCGGTTGTCGTAGGGGTGGTGATCCTCCCGCGTGGGGAAGGACTCCGCCAGGCCGTAGACGGAGGCCGATGAGGAGGCGATAACCTTTCGCACGCCCGCCTCCACGGCGGCCTCCAGCATGTTGAAGGTGCCCTCACCCAGAACTTCCATGGCAAGACGGGGTTCCTGCGCACACTGAGTAATACGGATGGCGGCCAGGTGGAATACCAAATCGACATTATCCATGGCCTGGCGCAGGGCATCGCGATCACGCACATCGCCTTCGATGATTGTGACCTTCCCCCGCGACAGGGCCTGGGCGATATTGGCACGCTGGCCCCGGCTGAAGTTGTCGAAGATTACGACTTCGCGGCCAGAAAATTCAGGGTCGGCCTGCAACTGATCAATGATGTGGGAGCCGATCAACCCGGCCCCGCCCGTAAGGAGAATTTTTTTTGTCATGATGCTATGGGGTAAACCTGTTGAGAACGTAGCATAGCCGTCCCGGCTGTGTTTCTTGAATTGTGAGCGAAAGGCGTTTGCTTTGAAGACATGCACCAAAAATACACGTGCGTAGATATTAACCACAGAGAACGCAGAGAGCACAAAAAGATCAATCTTTGAGTTCTATGCGTTCTTTGTGGTTAATAATGTTTGTTGTTATTCTTCGCTCAGCGGTTCTGGCGGTGTGAGGTTGCCCGCCGATTCGACAAAATATTTTGGGCGTTGCCGCGATTCTTCCAGGGTGCGCCAGAGGTATTCGCCGAGCACGCCGAGCATGGTCATTTGAAAGCCGCCCATGAGCAGGACGACCACCATGAGCGAGGACCAGCCGTCCACCGGACCACCGACAATGATTTTGTTCAGGATGACGACCACGGTATAGATCAGGCCGAGGAGGCTTGCCGCCATGCCCAGATACGACATGAGCCGAATGGGTACGAAGGAAAACCCCGTGAAGGCATCGGCCACCAGTTGGAGCTTCCGGCTCAGATTCCATTTCGTTTCGCCTTCTACCCGCTCCGCTTTGGTGTAGAAGAGTTTGCTTTGGCTGAAGCCGAGCCGTGCAATTTCGCCCATGAGGTAGGGGGACGCGCTCATGCTGCTGCGCAAGGCCAGGATAACCTTCTGGTCCAGTAAGGCGAAATCGGAACCTTTCGGCGGCACGGTGATAAAGGAAAACCGATTCATGAGCCAGTAAAAGGTATTGGCGAAGAGCATTTCGGATGCGGGGACACCGTCCCGCTTTTCCCGGACCGCCCAGACGACCTGCTGTCCTTCTTGCCATCGCTGGACCATATCGGCGATGAGTTCCGGGGGATCCTGGAGGTCGGCAGCCAGGAATACGGCGCAGTCGCCCTGGGTGTGTTCCAAACCCGCGAAGATGGCGATGTGGCTGCCCGAATTGGTGGCGAGGCGGAGGAAGCGCCATGAGGAATGCTGCCCGCAGGCCTCGGCAAGCAGGGCGGGCGTTGTGTCCGTGGAATGGTCGTCCACGAAGAGGATTTCCGTGTCGAAGTTCTCAATTCCCGCAAGCCACTGCTTCAGCCGCTCGAAAAGGGCAGGGAGACAGGCTTCCTCGTTGTACACGGGGATGACGATGCTGACCAATGGTTTGACGGATGACACAGTGTACCTTTTTTTGTAGGAGGTCGGGTTATCTTACCCGCCTCGGCGCGTCTTCGACCCGACACAGGGTGCGCGTTGTGTGTGCCGAGGACCGTGAGTGATACAAGAGCACCAAGCGGCCTGTGCTGGCATCACGCCGCCCTTATTGCGGACTGGAAAGTCCACACTCCTGTCCACTGTATCATACGGTCGAAAGCGTTTTCGCCACCTGCTCGGCCACATACGACACCTGATCTTCGGTGAGTCCGGGATAGAGGGGCAGGGAGAGCAGTTTCGATGCCATGGCCTCGGTGTTGGGGAATGCGCCTCCCGTATAGTCCAAGTGGTCGTAGGGCTCTTGGAGGTGGAGCGGAATAGGATAGTGGAGTCCTGTGGCAATGCCCGCCTCGGCCAGCAACGCGGCCACGTGGTCCCGCTCTTTACATTGGATCACATAAAGGTGCCAGGCGTGCGTGGCCCAAGGTGCCGTGCCAGGCAAAAGAATGCCCGGTATGTCGCGGAGCAAGACGTGGTATTGGGCCGCGATTGTGGAGCGTGCCGATTGCCAGGTATCGAGATGGGCCAATTTTACTTCCAGGGCCGATGCCTGCAAGGTGTCGCAACGACCGTTATAGCCTTCCATGGCGTGATTGTATTTGCGGGCTTGGCCGTGATCGCGGTACATGCGGACCTTGGCATCCAGCGCTTCATCGTTGGTGGCGACACCGCCCGCTTCCCCGCAGGCCCCCAGGTTTTTTCCGGGATAGAAGGAGTAGGCCGCTGCCGCGCCGAGGGTGCCCGTGGGTTTGTCCTTGTATCGTGCGCCGTGGGCCTGGGCCGCATCTTCCACGAGCCATAGATCGTGTTGCTCAGTCACCGCACGGATGGGATCGAGGTCGGCGGGATGACCGTAGAGGTGTACGGGCAAAATGCCCTTGGTGCGCGGGCTAAGGACACCGGATATCGCCTCGGGGTCCATCGTGTAGGTCGTGGGGTCGATGTCCACGAACACGGGGGTCGCACCGCATTGGCTGATGGCCTCTGTCGTGGCGATGAAGGTGTTGGGTACGGTGATGACTTCATCGCCCGGTCCGAGGCCCAGGGACAGGAGGATGAAGCGCAGGGCATCCGTGCCCGAACTGACGAGGGCGAAGTGCTTCGTGCCAAAGGCGGTCGCCATGGCTTCTTCGCAATTGCGAACCGCATCGCCGCCCACAAATTGGCCTGAGTCGAGGATGGTGCTCCAGCCTTCGAGGATCTCCTCCTTCAGGGCGCGGTTTGCATAGGAAACGTCGAGAAAAGGTATCTTCACGGGCTATCGCCCTTTCAGGGTTATGTGTTGTTATGCATCCAAATCCAGGGCGTTGCTCTGGGCTAACCTGTTCTGCTCCTTCGGGGCGACTTTCGTTTTTGCTGCCACGTTCTGGATCCCCACCTTCGTGGAAATGACGATGAATTTTCGTAAGCGTTCGCGGCACGGGCGACTATAGCCGACAAAAAGACCGGCGGGTGCCACGGGTAGGCCCGGTAGGGTTTACCCGTGCAAGCATCGCTGTCTCTGAATCCAGATCGTCTCCCTCACCGGCAGGAACCACACGGGTAAGCCCTGAGAGGCCTACCCGTGGCACCCGCCGGTTGTTTGTCTAAGGGTCAAGATGCCGCAGCTCGTGAACGCTTACGTATTCTTCAAAAAACGTGCGGGATTGCCGCACCATATTTCGCCGGGGGGCACATCGCGGGTGACAACACTGCCCGCGCCCACCATCGCTTTTTCCCCGATGGTGATTCCACAGAGCAGTGTAGACCCCGAGCCAATGGTCGCGCCCGCGCAAACCGTGGTCGGGATGACCGTCCAGTCGGATTCAGTCTGAAGTTGACCGTCTTCGCCGATGGCACGTGGATGCTTGTCGTTGCAAAATACGACCCCATGCCCAACGAAGACGCCGTCTTCAATAGTTACTCCCTCGCAGAGGAAGGAATGGCTGGAGATCTTGCAACGCGCCCCGATGACCGCCCCTTTTTGGATTTCCACAAAGGCACCGATCTTCGTTTTCTCGCCAATGGTGCAGCCGTAGGCATTGATATAGCAGGCCAGGCGCACATCGCGCCCGAGCACGACATCGTCGGCAATGCGATTGTAGTCAGGCAGGGTATTCAAAGCGTTTAAGGGGTCCTGGTACTAAGCGTTGGGCGAAACGGCCTCACCGTAGCATGGGTGTCCCGCCTGTGTTTTTTGGGGTCCGAAAATTTCCACAATCTCGCGTGTGTTTGATTGAGCAACGTGTCTCTTGTGTCGGGTAAGAAAACCCGACCTCCTATGTCCTGAACGCTTAGTTCCAGTCCAACGCAACCGTCTCGCCCCGATTGCTCAGCGAGCGATT
>JAJRPE010000216.1 GCA_024280935.1 Candidatus Hydrogenedentota bacterium | reverse complement strand
CTGGAAAAGCTCGTCACCGTGCCCATCGAAAACGGCGTTGGAACCCTGACCCTCCCCCTCACGGAAGCCCACTATCCCAACATCTGGCTGGAGACAACGGTGATCCACCCGGTAGAACCGGGCAAAGCCCTGACCTATCCCTACGCCAGCTTCGCCATGCTCAACCTCCCGGTTCACGACCCCGGCAAAGCGCTCACACTGCGCTTTGAGGATGTGCCCCGCGTGATCCGGCCCAAA
Source organism: Candidatus Hydrogenedentota bacterium (assembly GCA_024280935.1). Taxonomy (GTDB): domain Bacteria; phylum Hydrogenedentota; class Hydrogenedentia; order Hydrogenedentales; family JAEUWI01; genus JAEUWI01. The sequence goes on along the minus strand of JAJRPE010000216.1, from coordinate 2,779 downwards.
AGCACGCTGCCCGTGACCCTCCACGTCACCAATGCCGAAGGGACGCCCGCCGCCGCCGAAATTACCCTGGCCCTGGTCGACGAAGGCATCCACCAGATACTCCGCTATCAAAACCCCGACCCCGTGGCGTGGTTCCAGCGGCCCCGCCGCCCCGATTTTCGCCGCGCCCACTACTATGACCAGGTTGCCTACGATTTCACCGGCAAAGCCATCGGTGGTGGCGCTCTCCTGCGCAAGCGGCTCGGCGAGGACGACAGCACTGTGGACGACAACTGGATCAAGCCCCTGGCCCTCTGGTCCGGTGTCGTGGAATGCGACGCTACCGGCGTAGCGACCATCGACATGGCAATCCCCGAATTCGCGGGGAAGGTGCGCTTGGTAGCCGTGGCGACGACCGGCTCGGAAGCGGGAACCGCCGCCGCGTCCGTCACGATTCGGCGACCGGTGGTGTTGCAGACTTCCCTCCCCCGCTTCGTTGCGCCGGGCGACACCTTTCAAGCAACGGCCCTGCTGCAAAACAAGTTGGATAGGCCGGTGAAGACCACCCTTCGCGTCGAAAGCACCGCCCCCATCGCCTCCGAGGCTTTCGAGCAAAGCTGGGAGATTCCGGGTGGTGATGAGGTGGTTGTGCCCGTCTCCCTGACGGCGGGCGAATATACCGGCTCGGGAAAGATTCGCTGGAGCCTGGCCACAACCGATAGCGCAGGTAAGGCTATCGACAACTTTGAAACCGAGACCGCCTTAAAGGTTCAGTCTCCGTCCATTTATCAATCCCGCAGCGAACTGGTCGTCATCCCCGCCGGAGAACAGCGGGAATTCCTCAACAGGGAGTTCAAGGAAAACAGCCTTCTGGAAACGACCCTGCGGGTCAGCCCAAACTCCCTGGCACGCCTCCGTAAAGCCCTGGACTACGTGGTGGGCTATCCCCATGGCTGTGTGGAACAAACCACGTCGCGCTGCCTGCCCCTCTTCCTGCTGGGCCAGGCTGCAAGCAAAACGGGTTCTGATTGGGACGCGGCCTACTTTCAGCAATTCATTCAAGCGGGTATCGACCGCTTGTTGTCCATGCAGACGCGCAATGGCGGCTTGGGCTACTGGCCGGGAGCGCGCCATTCCAACGCCTACGGCAGCATCTACGCGGCCCACTTCCTGACGCTGGCAAAACAAGACCCGGCCTTTAACGTGCCGGACAAAGCCCACGGACGGCTCATGGAATACCTGAAGAGCAACATCCACCTGAATCCCGGCAATGGCTACCGGTCCCACTACACCTATGCCTATGCCTGCTACGTCCGCGCCCTCAACAAAGACGCCCAGGTCATGGAGGATATCACGAGCCTGGACACCCTCAAGGTTTCCACCACGGCGCGGCAATGGCTGGCCATGGCGACGCTGACCTTCACGGGTGCCCCCGACGAAATGACGGCCTACCTCTTGAAACACCCCAGCACACCCAATGACGTAAAGGAACAGTCGAACACGCTCAATTCACTGGTTCGCAATGACGCCATCACGCTCATGATGCAAATGGCCCTCGGTTTGGACAGCAGCATCGTGCAGCCCCAGGCGGAGAAGCTCGTCCGCTACTTGGAAACCCACCGCTACTCCACCCAGGAGGCGGCCTTCGTCATTACGGCGCTGGCGGAATATCTCAAGAAAAACGTGGGCGACGTGAAGCAGGCACGTGTCACCATCGCCACGCCAGGCGGGCTTCAAGAGCGGACCGGTGATTTTCAATTTGAGACCTCGCACAAAGGCCCCGGCAGTCGCTACACCGTGGCAAACGCGGGACCAACGCCCCTCTACGTTCACTTCACCCAAGCGGGCATCCTGCTCAATCCCGATGTGGACGCCAAGAGCAACGGCATCAAGATTTCGCGGCGCTTTGAGAATGAGTCAGGTCCCGTAGAAAGCAGCCAGCTCCAACACGGGAAGAACTACCTTGTGGCACTGACGATCACCTGCAGCGAGGACTTCGAGAACATCGTCCTCGTCGATCTCCTCCCCGGCGGACTGGACATCGAGAATCCCCGCCTTGATGGCGATGCCCTCGCCCCCTGGAAAAAGAGCGACGGCATCCAGCCGAGTTTCCTTGATGTCCGGGATGACCGCCTTATCGCCGCCTTCGACAAACTCAAGCGCGGCACCCACCGCTACTACTACGCCGTCCGCACGGTAACGGCAGGCACCTTCCGCCACCCCAGCGCCAGCGCCGAGTGCATGTACGCCCTGGAGTTTAATGGCCGCACCGCAGAAGGAGAGGTGACGATTATGAAGTGAGAATGCTCTATACAGCATGTAGTGAACACTAAAAACCATCCAAATTCCATGATCGTCTACAGGGGTGCTGTACACCATCAAACACGTGAACTTCGCGCCCCTGTGATGAGTTTGTGTCTTTTGCAACTCGCGAGTATACTGACCTCGCTACGGTGACTGCTGAAACAAAAGTCTCTATAGGAATTAGTGTATGCCTCTCATAAACTGCCCTGATTGTGATAGAGAAGTATCTGATGCGGCCCCAACATGCCTACACTGTGGGTGTCCACTTCGACCGTCAGAAATTCCTCCACAACATTCGGCAAGAAGCTGTCAGAACTGCGGCAGCGAGCAAATAGCACGAGTAAGAGGGGTACAGGGGTTCGGAGAAATTAGTAAGCGTCCGGTGAAGTACATCTTCCTATTTTCGCTTCTTCTTGTCAAGCTATTCCTTTCAGCTTTGGAAAGGAGCGTGTTTATGTCGAGCAAAAATAGGGTTCGGGGGCGTAATCTAGCGACG